>DAIEGU010000116.1 GCA_027356065.1 Gammaproteobacteria bacterium | reverse complement strand
TGACTTCGCCTTTTACTGAGCGAGACATTTCGGTGACTTCTTCCGGGCGCTCATCAATTAACAACACAATGAGATAACATTCTGGATGATTATGTGCGATGGAATGAGCGATATTTTGCAACATCATGGTTTTACCCGCTTTCGGCGGCGATACAATCAAACCACGTTGCCCTTTACCAAACGGCGCAATTAAATCAATGACTCGCGCAGTAATATCTTCTGTACTGCCATTGCCGCATTCCATTTTTAAACGTTCATCAGCAAACAGAGGGGTCAAGTTTTCGAATAACACTTTATTTTTAGCATTCTCTGGTGATTCAAAGTTGATTTCATCAACCTTTAATAATGCAAAATAGCGTTCGCCTTCTTTAGGTGGGCGAATTTTACCGGAAATGGTATCACCGGTACGTAAGTTAAACCGTCGAATTTGACTAGGTGAAACATAAATATCGTCTGGGCCTGCGAGATAAGAACCTTCTGCTGAGCGTAAGAAGCCGAAACCGTCCTGCAAAATTTCGAGAACACCGTCACCGTAAATATCTTCACCACGTTTTGCATGTTCCTTCAAAATCGCAAAAATAATGTCCTGCTTTCTTGAGCGGGCCATGTTTTCCAGCCCATATTGTTCAGCTAAAGTAATTAATTCAGCTGCACTTTTCTTTTTAAGCTCAGTTAAATTCATAATGATTTAAACCCTAAAAATTTTGAATATTGATTGAATGTATATAATAGAGGTGACACATATGTGTTATGACTCAGGGTCACGACACCTGATAACCGCAAAAAGTAACTATGGAATATACGACAGGTAAAAATGGGGTTATCTACCAAGCAAAAATAACACTAATTAATGATAATTGGAAGCTTCTCAATAAAGACATAAATCAACAAATAGAAGCCTAGGTTTTACCGCCAAGGCTTCTAATGCAAGTTAAATATTACTGTCAAGAAATTGAGAAAGATCGGCTTTACCCATAAGGCCAACTTGGGTCGCTTTAACTTGTCCGTCTTTAAAAAGAATTAATGTTGGAATACCGCGCACACCGAATTTAGGCGGGGTAGATGGATTTTGGTCCACATCAAGTTTTACAAATTTAATTTTTTCCGCATATTTCTGTGAAAGCTCATCAAGAATAGGAGCAATCGCTTTACATGGGCCACACCATGGCGCCCAGAAATCAACAAGGACCGGAATAGATGATTCGATCACTTCTTTTTCAAAAGAATCATCGCTAATTGCTTGAATACTGCTCATGGCTAATACCTTTTTAATTGAGATTTTTCATTGGAACGCTTTCAGGTTCGTATCTAGCATAATAGTAGATATTGGGCTTTTACAAAAGAATTTCAAGGGTTGAAATTAATCGCTTTTCTTATCGCTTACTTGATCAAATTTAACTGGTAATAGCATTAATCCGCCGACAACGAAAAAAACCAGCAACGTCGCCATCCCTGCACGCTGACTATTAAAGGTAAGCGTGGTGATACCCAATACCCAGGGACCTATAAATGCGGTGACCCGTCCGGACAAGGCATACAACCCAAACATTTCCGCGGAATTTTGCTTATCCGCAATTAAATGCACCATGAGTGATCGACTTGCGGATTGCACAGGCCCTACAAAAATACACAATAATAATGCTGTCGCCCAAAACAAATATTTTTGATGCACTAACAATAGCGGGATGCCTAGCACCGTTAAAAATATCAATGAAAGAATGACTGTTTTTTTAGATCCAAAATAGTCATCAATCCAGCCTAATGCAATAGCGCCGATCCCAGCAGTAATATTCATGGTAATACCAAACAATAAAACCTCTTCAAACGTTAAGCCAAATGTGCCTGCAGCATAAATACCACCAAAAGCAAATAATGTATTAAGCCCATCGGTATAAATCATGCGTGAAAAAAGATATAACAAAATATGTTTTTCTTTTGGTAACTTTTTCAAAGTTGAAGATAATTCGCGTAAGCCCATAGAAATGGCTTTAGGTAACGAGCGATGAGTCTTACTAAAACTTGGCACTAAAAAAAATAAAGGTAATGAAAAAACTGCATACCACAAGGCAACGAATGGACCATTAATACGAATTTGTTCAGCTGTATTTGTATTTAACCAATGATGATCGCCTTTCACGAAAAATAGGAGCGCAATAGTCAATGCAATAATTCCGCCCAAATAACCTGAACCCCATCCCCAACCAGAAATACGTCCAAGATAGGTACGCGATGAAGCAAGCGATGGCAAAAATGCATTATAAAATACTTGTGAGACTTCATACCCAACAGTCGCTATGACAAAACAAGTTAAGGTAAAAAAAGCTGAGCGCGGAGTGGGACAAGCAAACCATAACAACGCTGTAAATATGACGCATATCCAAGTGAAAAAAAACAGCCAGCGTTTATGCTTGCCGCTGTAATCAGCAACTGCACCAAAGATGGGACTTGATAATGCCATTATGATGCCAGCAAGTGATGACGCATTTGCCCATTGATATGTGCCTTCAATGTGATTGACTGCGATGCTGCTAGTAAAATAAGTAGCAAAAATAAATGTTGTCACAATAATTGAAAACGAAGCGCACGCCCAGTCATACATACACCAAGCAGCGATGGCTATTTTTTTGTTATGCATTGCCACTCCCAACTAAATTTACCCTCGCCCTACGTTTTTGCGGCAATGTTACAGCAGGTGTGTCATGCCAGCCGCACGTTTTTTGTGCGAGGGTGGCATCCAGAATATTTTATATTTTCTGGATGCCAGCTAAAAGCATGCTGGCATGACACCATAGCAAAACTTGCAACAACATCGCTTCATGCGTGGAGGGCGTCTTACCTCTTCTCTGGCTTCACCGCCACAGTTTGTGCGGCAATATAATCTAAAGAGGGTTCACCGCAATATTTTGCAATGTCTGCACGCACCTCATTCCGCAAGTGTGTAACATCTTCCCATTCACTTCCTTTAGGCTTTATCGGCTCACACACCGTTACAATCACACGATTTGGTCGTAATAATTTTGCTTCGCCGCGCAAAATAACACGAGTTCCATTTAATGCAATAGGACAAACCGGTGTCATGGTTTCAGCTGCCATTTTAAATGCACCTAAACGGAAAGGCCGTAATCCTGATGCATAACTAAATGTACCTTCAGGAAAGATGAGAATAGGATTACCTTCTTTCAAAACAGCTTCCATTACTTTCGTATCTTCCAATCCTTTTGATAAATTAACGCGATCTACAGCGAGATAATTTAATTTACGCATAAATGTACGAATAATAGGTGCTGCAAATAATTCTTTCTTGCCAACAAATCGAGTATTCGCCGGTAAAATTGCCAGCAAAATAATTGCATCAACATAGCTTGAGTGATTTGAAGCATAAATCACCGGGATATTCTGCGTTAACAATGCAAGATTATTTTTTTTCACTCGGCAAAAAGAAACGCTCATTAAAAATTTAGCCCAACCTCGTGTAACTTTTGCTGCAATTGGCTGTGATGCAACTCTCACTATCAAATAAATAGGCATCAAACTAATCGCAAGCATGATTGCCATATAACCGGTATAAATAATTTTGCCAGCTAATTTTATTATATCTATTGTTTTTTGCGCACACCATTTCAAAGCTAGCTTGGTTATTTGCAGCCATGCCGGTGTATGCCATTTACCTAATCGATTTTCCATATAAAGTATTTTGCATGCATTGCGTTGTAATTTTCCGCTAGATGTTTTTGGCACCACACGTGGCGCTACTAAAACAATTTGGTCGGGAACAATATCAAGCGCAGTAGCAATTGCTTCTCGTATATGGTCTTTAATTGTTTCGCGCTGTTCTTTATTTTTTTCGCGTGTTTCTGCAACGACAATCAATTGTTCTGTCACACGCTCACTATCTGATACTTCAAATGCAGCAACGCATCCTTGACGTACGCCATCTATATTCCCAACAATTTCTTCAATTTCTGCAGGATAAAGATTGCGCCCAGCTTTAATAATTAAATCTTTACGACGACCAGTAATAAATACTTCACCATCAGCAAGATAAGCAAGATCACCAGAAGCCAGCCAACCCTCATGTAACACTTCTTCTGTTGCTCGCGCATTTCGATAATAGCCTTGCATGCTAGATGGGCCTCGAAATTGCAAATTACCCACATGACGCTCTGGCAATACATGGCCTTCATCATCAACAATACGTATTTCATGGCCTTTCATAGGTAACCCACATGCCACAAAAGTCAGTGCATTTTTATCTTTTGTTGGTATTGCAACACGCTCGTTTTCGAAATGTTTTCTATCAATGTAATCAAGACGAAAAGACCTGTTCATTGGAGGAATGGCTAATGCAACGGTTGATTCTGCAAGCCCATACACGGGCAATAATGCTTCTCGTTTAAAACCATAAGGCGCGAATTTTTCTGCAAACAACTCTAATGTGCTTGGATAGACTTTTTCTGCGCCATTTGCTGCCATTCGCCATGAACTTAAATCCAAACCTTCAATATTTGCAGGATCAATTTTTCGTACGCACAAATCATAGGCAAAGTTAGGCGCGCCAGAAAGCGTAGCGCGATGATGATGAATGGCCCATAACCAGCGCTCAGGACGATTTAAAAATGTGAAAGGTGTCAGCAATACTAATGGTAAACCATAGTATAAAGAACCCAACCACATACCAATTAATCCCATATCGTGATAAAGCGGCAACCATGAAACAGCAACATCATTTGGCGTTACGTTAATTGCATCACCATAACCACGAATATTTGCTAGCAAATTAGCATGTGTTAATAACACACCTTTCGGATTTGCCGTGCTGCCGGATGTATATTGAATAAAAGCAAAATCGTCTGTTTTCAATGTAGACATCGTAGCGAGTGGTGTTTTTTTCAGCAACGCATCAACCGTAGTCACTGTTTTTAAACTCGGCACAAAAGCTTGGAGTAAATGACTTAATTTTTCCGCTTGATCGAACGTAACTAAAATTCGCACTTCAGCATTTTGCAAAATATGTGATTCAGTTTTTGCATAAGCTTCTATCATGTGAGCGCGAAAAGGAGGATAAATTGGAACAGGGATGCCGCCAGCTAACAATGTTCCAAAGAAGGTGTAAAAAAATCCTGGGTTGGTTGGTTGCATAATAGCAACCGTTTCACCTTCAACTAAGCCTAACTCACGTAAGCTATTTGCAACTCGCAAAGATGACTGCAGCAATGCGCCATAAGTAATAATTTCTTCACTGCCATCTTCGTGTTGAAAGTAAATATGAACTTTGTCAGGTAACGTTTTAGCATACGTTAACAATACGTCTGTTAACGTTTCTGCAGATGACATGTCTATTTGCTTAGATACTTGGTGGTCTACCACTTGTTGTTTATTATTTTTAGTTTTTACTTGCAAACTAGCCGTTGATAAAAATTCAACGATATCATTTAACGTTTCTGCTTCTGCAAGTAATTTATCTGGTACAGAAACAGTAAATTTTTTTTCTATGCGTTGAAATAATTCAGCTCTGCCAAGACTATCAATACCAAGATGGCGTTGTAATGATGCATCTAGTTTGACATCTTTTCGATAAACATCACCTGATTCAATAAGCAGTTGTTCAGTAATTTCGATTAATTCTTTTTCTATTTGCTGCTGCGAAAGTTTCACCATTTGTTTGTGCTCAATAACAATTTAGGTATACGCTTTGTTCTGCCTAACATACCGCTGATAAATCTTTTTTTCACAGGCGTTGCCAAATCCAACGCTAACATACCAAACTGTATCGCTAATGTAGACCATACTGAATTCTTTGCTGCATTCAGTTGATGAGATAATCGATGTGAAATACCTATACTCATCGCTTGATGCTTTTCAATTTGTTCGTTGACAGAAACCAAATCTGAAACATTAAAAGCGTCATTTGTAATTAATTTCTCGGTTATTTTTTCGATCAGCGCTGCAACTTCATATAGAGCTAGATTAAATCCTTGCGCAGCAATAGGGGATAGCGTATGCAAAGAATTTCCTAGCAAGAATACGCATTGCTCAAATGATTTATTTGCACGCACCATACGTAACGGAAAAGTATATCTCTTAGCAATCGAGTGCAAACTTCCTAATCTATATCCAAATTCATTTTGCAGACACTGCAAAAATTCTGCTTCAGAAAGCTGCATGTATGCAGATATTTTATCTGTCGGTGCTGTCCAAATAGTTGCGCAGGTATTATCAGCTAAAGGCAGCATGGCAATCGCACCATCATCAGTAAAACGCTCATAAGCAATGTGATGATGTGAACGCTTCAATTGCGTACGTGTGACTAATGCACTTTGTTTATAATCAAACATACTGGTTTTTATATCGAGCTGCGCTCGCACTGTTGAATCAGTACCGTCTGCACCTATGACTAATGGTGATTGCAAAATAATTTCATTGGCGCAGGTTTCTTGTTTTAACGTAAGCGTTGCAAGTTCATCAGTCTGCGTCAAAGATTGTAATGTTGCAGGACGATACAGCGATACATGAGGCAATGTCATTAATTCATCATGCATGACTTGCTCAATAATATGAGCAGGTATCACATAACCGAGCGATGACAGTCCCACATCGTGGCGTTTCAATCTAACAGAACCAAATTTTCCTTGATTTGACACATGCACTTCATGAATAGCTGTTGCATGCGATGATAATTTGTCCCACAAACCAATATTACTGAGAAAATTGCAACTGCTATCATTTAATGCGAAAAGACGAGGATCATCCAAGCTAGGCAAGCGCGCATCAATTAGTGCAATTCGCAAATTAGTTTTACGTAAAGCTAACAGCAACCCTGCGCCAACGAGTCCACCGCCTACAATAATGAGATCATAACGCATTATTACTTCGCCATGAGTGCTTCGATATCAGCTACTGTCTTAGGAATCTGCTTACTCAACACATCTCGTCCAGTTTCAGTGACAACCACATTATCTTCAATGCGAACACCAATGTTATGCCAACGCTTATGCACGCCAGGAATATCCGCAGAAATATAAAGGCCCGGCTCAACCGTCAGTGTCATGCCCGCTTCTAATGGCCGCCACTTGTTATTGATGTTATAGCGTCCAGCATCATGCACATCTAATCCTAACCAATGCCCCGATTTATGCATATAAAAAGGAAAATAAGCGCGTTTTTCAATTAAGTTATCGACATTACCTTTTAGAAGACCGAGATCAACCAATCCTTGCGTTAGAATTTTTACAATAACATTTTGTGCTGCCGTCCAAGATGCGCCTGGCTTGATCGCTTTAATTGCTGCCAATTGAGATTCCAATACCAATTCATAAATTGCGCACTGTTCGCCACTAAATTTTCCATTTGCAGGAAATGTTCGAGTAATATCAGCTGCATAATTTTGATATTCCGCACCTGCGTCAATCAGAACTAAATCACCGTCTACTATTTTTTGATTATTGGTAACGTAGTGAAGAATGCATGTATTTTTACCTGCACCAACAATAGAATTATATGCGGATGACCGAGCGCCGCGTTTATGAAACTCATACATCAATTCCGCTTCAAGTTCATATTCATATTTATTAGGCTCACAAACTTCCATCGCACGGATATGACCAAACGCAGTAATATCAACTGCTTTTTGCATCATGGCAATTTCTGCAGGACTTTTTACTAAGCGCATCTCATGTAACGATGGACCAACATCAACAAATGCAATCGGTGACTGTAAACCTCCGCGAATTTTGGCGCGTATGTTATTAACAGCACGTAACAAAATATCATCAAATGTTTTATCAAACCCTAAAGAATAATGAACAGATTCTCTGCCTACTAATAATTCCGGCAGCATAGCCTCAAGCTCAGCAATCGGAAAAGCTTGGTCCGCTAGAAATTCTTTGCACGCACCTTCTTGTCCTGCACGCGGGCCGTCCCAAATTTCACGGTCCCGATCACGTACGCGGTTAAATAAAATATATTCACCTTCTTTGCGTTTTGGTGCCAAGATCAATACAGATTCTGGTTCATCAAAACCAGTTAGATAATAAAAATCACTGTATTGTCTAAAATAATAATAAGCATCGCCATTACGAATATATTCTCTTGCCGAGGGAAGAATCACGATTCCAGTTGGGCCAATTGTTTGCATCAATTGTTTACGCCGCTTGGCGTATTCACTCATTTTAATCATGACGTCCTCTTCTCTTGGTTTAAAAAGCTAATGCAAATGTTTAGATGTATTCCCTGTTTTATTTGGTGATTGCTCACGCAAATCTTGATAAATCAAAACGGCTGCCATACGCACATATTCTATTAACTCAACGTAAGCTGCTTCATCTTCTTCACTGGCGATAACATCTTCGTAATTCATTTTTGCAATCTCGATAATGTCATTGATTGCTTCAGTCGTCTCACTTTGCTCACGGTCGATAATAGGAATATTAGTTAATTTAAGTCCAGTTAAAAAACCTTGGCACCAAAGTGTCAATGCTTCAGCACGAGATGCCAATTCATCAGAATCCGTTGGCAATACTAATTGAAACTCAAACAAAAATTCGTCTAATTGTTTTTTTGTTCCGTCATAGAGCGCTTGCAAAACTTCATGTGTTTTGGTCGTTTCTTTACCGCCCGTCACTAATTCTTCCCATGCAGTCGTGCTTTCTGGATTACCGCAAATAATTCCTGAAATCAACCCATGGACTTGCGAAGGATGCAGCTTCAGCGATGTTTTGCTTAATTCACGGTTCAATTCAGCATAATTTGGCAGGTTTAATTGTTTCATATTTGATACCAGCATAAAATTGATCATCTTAACTAAAAGATTTCGAGATATAAAGTTATTGTCGCGAAAATCACTAGAAAACCTGGAAAGCATTTATGCAAAATACAAATCATATTATTATCTCAGCCATTGTAGCGATGGGGAAAAATCGAGTAATTGGTAACCAAAACCAATTGCCCTGGCATTTACCGGCTGATCTCAAACATTTTAAGACGATCACGACAGGTCATCCCATTATTATGGGACGCAAGACGTATGAATCAATCGGCAAACCTTTGCCGAACCGCACCAATATTGTTGTGACGCGCGACCCGTCTTTTCGAGCAGAAGGATGCATTATTGTTTCTTCGATTCAAAAAGCTATTAGTGAAGCAGAGCAAAATGAAAATAAAGAATTATTTATCATTGGCGGCGCAGAAATTTTCAACGCTTCTTTGCCGTTAATCAAACGAATTTATTTAACTATCATTGACCATCCATTTGATGGCGATGTGTTTTTTCCTGAATTAGATGTGAATTGGAAAAGACGTAGCGCAGAAGAGCATAAGAAAGATGAGCAGAATGCTTATGATTATACGTTTTTGATGTTGGAACGGGAGTAAAAAAATCCCCCTTTAAAAAGGGGGAATGTTCTAATGATGATAGTTAGAACGTCTCCCCCTTTTTAAAGGGGGATTAAGGGGGATTTTTTACATGGAAGCGAAGAACTAACCGCACCTAACACTAAAACGCTTTTCATCCTCAAGACGCATGGCGGTCAAACAATTGCCCCATACACATCCTGTATCCAGTGGAAAAACATTAGGTGCATCTGCTTTTCCGCCTAGTGCGGCCCAATGACCAAAAATAATTTTTTCATCTACATTGGCTCTTTCTTTCACATCAAACCATGGGATTAACTCATCAGGTTTGTTGTTTAAATCTCCTTTATATGACAAGTCCAATCGTCCATCAGCATAACAAAACCGCATGCGCGTGAAATAATTGACAATGCAACGCAAACGATCAACGCCGGTCAACTCATCCTTCCAATAATCAGGTTGATTACCATACATAGTGGACAACAAAACGATAGGCGCATTGCCACGCAGTACTAATTCAACTTCTTGTGCTAATGCACGCGCTTTATTTAAGTCCCACATAGGCGCAAGACCCGCATGTGTCATGACAAAATTATTATCCGCATGTAACAAAGGTCTATGTCGTAACCATTCGATCAAATCATTTTTATCTGTCGCAGTTAATATCTGATCTAATGTATCGCTACGATTAGATCGATCAATGCCGTAATGTAAAGCAAGCAAATGCAAATCATGGTTCCCCAGTACAACAGGATGTTTATCACCTAACGATTTAACAAAACGCAATGCTTCTAATGACATTGGGCCTCTGTTAATGAGATCACCTGTAAACCACAATGTATCTGTATTGGCATCAAAATTTATTTTATCCAGTAGCGCAATCAATTCTGGATAACAACCTTGCACATCACCAATGGCATAAATGCTCATGAGCTAATCCGCGCACAGGCATTTGCAATCGAAACAAAATCCTGCACTGATAAATTTTCAGCACGTAAATTGGAACTAATATTAATTTGCTGCCAAATATCATCGCTGACAAGATGACGCAAACTATTGCGCAATGTTTTTCGTCGCTGTCCAAATGCATTTTTAACAATGGATTCAAATAATAAATAATCTTTTGCTGGACACGGCAATGTTTTAAATGGAACAAGATGTATGATGCTTGATTGGACTTGTGGCGGCGGATAAAACGCCTCAGGCGGCACATCAAATAATACTTCTACTTCACAATGGTATTGCACCATGACACTCAAACGACCGTAATCATCGGTATCAGGCGCAGCAGCAAGACGTTCTGCTACTTCTTTTTGCAGCATAAACAACATATCAGAAACGATAGATGCAAATGTTAGCAAATGAAATATAAGCGGCGTAGAAATGTTGTAAGGTAAATTCCCAACAATTCTAAGTTGTCTTTCATCTTTTTTAATGCTGCCAAAATCAAACGTCAGTGCATCTGCAGAATAAATTGTTAATGCGCCATGCGTGCGACGCTCTAATTCCGGGATAAGATCTCTATCCAATTCGACAACTTCTAATTGCTTAATGTGTTTAAGCAACGGAACGGTGAGCGCGCCCTGGCCAGGACCAATTTCTACTAAATGCTGATCCGGTTTAGGATTCAGTGCAGCAATAATGCGCTGAATAATTGCTTGATCACTTAGAAAATGCTGGCCAAAACGCTTGCGTGGAACATGATGAGAGTAAGTCATTAGGGCCTTAATTTATTCAGCATTAATTTTGCTGGTTCAAATCCATTGCCAGCAGATTTTTGCAGCCATTGAATGGCCAATTGTTGATTTGGCTGTGTACCTAATCCGTAGAAATATAACAATCCTAAATTATATTGCGCGCTTGCTAAGCCATGGTTAGCGGCTTTTTGGTAATAGATAATCGCTTGCGCATAATCTCGCTCCGTACCTTTGCCTGCTGCATACATATAACCCAATTCGTTTTCAGCAAAAGGATCATCCTCTTTTGCTGCTTCGCTAAAATAGGAAAATGCTTTGGTGTCACTTTGCACAACAGCTTTTCCCAATAAATACCGCATACCGACATCCGTTTTACTTTCACCTGGTGTTACTTGATTTGCTGGATACCTTCCAGTTGAACAGCCTGCAAATAACACAGATAATCCCATTAATAACACTAACTTTTTAATGGACATTTGTTGACCTTCTTTCGTGAATTTTAAAAACAACCATTATAATGTGGCTTCCCGCAATTGAAAACGTGCGCAGACACCATGAGGAAAATTAAGTGACCCCAAATTATTCACCATTATTGACTGATTTATATCAACTCACCATGGCTTATGGCTATTGGCGATTAAATATGCATGAACAAGAATCCGTTTTTCATTTGATTTTTCGGCATAATCCCTTCGATGGTAATTATGCATTATCTTGCGGATTAGAAAATATCGTCGAGTTTTTAAAACAATGGCGCTTTCAGGAAGATGATCTTGCCTATCTAGCAACCCTTAAAAATTCATATAATGAATCGCTATTTTCGGAAGATTTTCTAAATTATTTACGCACTTTGATTTTTACTTGCGATGTTGATGCGATCCCTGAAGGCACTGTCGTCTTTCCGCATGAACCTTTATTACGCATTCAAGGGCCTATTTTGCAATGCCAATTATTAGAATCACCTTTGCTTAATTTTCTTAATTTTCAAACGCTAGTTGCAACGAAAGCATCGCGTGTTTGCCGTGCAGCAAAAGGTGGTGAAGTTATTGAATTTGGTATGCGTCGTGCACAAGGGCCTGATGGCGCATTATCAGCAAGCCGTGCTGCTTATATAGGTGGATGCGTGGCAACATCCAATGCACTCGCAGGCAAGTTATACGATATTCCCGTACGCGGAACGCATGCACATAGCTGGGTCACAGCTTTTGCCACTGAACAGGAAGCCTTCACCGCTTATGCAAGTGTCATGCCGCATAATTGCGTTTTATTAGTCGATACTTATAACACGTTGACTGGCATTGCTAACGCGATTGAAACCGGGAAAAAATTACGCAATGAAGGCGCTGATTTACTGGGAATTCGCCTTGATTCAGGTGATATGTCTGAATTAAGTATTAAAGCACGCAAAATGCTGGATGAAGCAGGATTTGAAAAAACCATTATTCTTGCCAGCAATTCGCTAGATGAATATGTCATCGCCAAATTAAAGCAAGAAGGCTCTGCTATTAATTCGTGGGGCGTAGGCACCAATCTTGCAACATCCTATGATCAACCAGCGTTGGATGGCGTTTATAAATTATCAGCACTGCAGAATAAAAAAGGTGAGTGGGAATATAAATTAAAATTATCCGAACAAACCATTAAGAATTCCAATCCCGGCAGACATCAAGTTCGTCGTTTTTTCTGCGATGATCAATATGTTATGGATGTTATTTACGATCTCTCTCTTGGCATTTCTGATGTTGCAGAAGCTGCTATGCTTGATAACGCGCAACACATCAAAAAATTGGATAATGTGGATGGATTCGTTGATTTATTACAACCTATTTTTCGACGTGGCGAATATGTGCAAGAAAAAAAATCTATTCACCAATTAAGAGATTCTGCTATCGCAGAAAGCAATTATTTTTATCGTACCCACGGCACGTCAGTCTATCCTGTTGGGCTTGAAAAAAAGCTGTTCGAATTAAAACAACAATTAATTACTGAATTACGCGCTACTACTGAATAAACGGATAAAAGGGTGAAGATAAATTATCACCCTTTATTTAAGGGGTCACTCCCAAGCCACGTAATGACATTGACCTCAAAGTACGGCTTCTACGCTCTGAATATTTTTCTTAAGATGTAATGGATTAATCGTTCCAACAATCACACTAGTCACGCCAGGTTCACCAAAAATAAATTGCATTGCGTTTTGAATAGGATCTTCTTCACTCAACAATGAAAGATGACCACTTGCGAATGCTTTTTTAATGAAAATTCCTTTTTGTTTTTGCTGTGCGTATTGAATGACCTCTCTATCTTGTTGCTCAATCGGATTAAATGTCACCATGACTACATCTGATTGATCGACAGATAACAAACCGCCTTTTATTGTTTTTGTCGACATGCCGATATGACGAATTTTTCCCGCTTGTTTTAAAGCATTCAGTGTGACGAATACTTCATCTTCATGAATAATTTTTTCATCATCACCATTTGAATGAATTAAAACAATATCAAGATAATCCGTGCGCAATCGTTTTAAACTGCGATGTATACTTTTTTCAATCGCGGATTGAGAAAAATCAAAATGAGATTTTCCATCAAGAAATTCTTCGCCAGCTTTAGTTGCGATGACCCAATCGTGTCTTGCTGTTAATAACTTACCTATGCGTTCTTCGCTAAAGCCATAAGCAGGTGCTGTATCTAATAAATTAATTCCCGCTTCTTTTGCTTGCGATAATAAATTGAGAATAGTCTGATCATTCGGCAATTCAAATGATTCGGGATATTTCACTCCTTGATTGCGGCCAAACTTGACGGTACCTAAACCAATCACACTAACTTCGATATCCGCACTTAAGCGACGTTTTTGCAAAACATGTCCTCCCAGATAGGTCTTGCAAGTGGGGGCATTGGCCAGGAACGTAATTCTCGTGTATCAAAAAATTGCGGGGGCAATTGCGCTGCATGTAATTGTTGGATAATTTCTTCTGCCAGTTTAGGAGCAAGAGCAAGTTTGGTAGGCCATGCAATCGTCATATTGCCAACGATTTTGGTAAATGAGCTTTCTGGTTTTAAACCGCTTTTTTGTAGCGGCTCTGCACGATCAACCATAAACGCAACAAACTCAGCATCAGAGAAATTCAACCATGGAAACAGCGAGTTTAATTCTTCACGCGCTGCCTTAATTTGTGTTTGGCTATCACGACCCACACCATCTTCAGCTATTTGTCCGCCTAAATACCAAATCGTACTGCCTTCCTGCGTATGATGTGTGGTAATAGTGATGCGTGGACGCGGACCGAAACCAAGACAATGCGCATAAAGCGAATAATCAAATGGCGCTTTTACCAAAACCATATGTAAAGGGCGACGTTGCATCGCAATGTCTGGGTGTTTCAATTTGCGTATAACAATTTCATTTCCTGCGCCTGCAGTAAAAATAAATTGTTGTGCTTGTACTTCAACTGATTTTCCTGACATGTACACGGTAGCGGAAACTAATTTGCCTTGATCATCAAACTTTAATTCTTCGTCGCATAATGGTTCGATTTTAAAAATAGCATCTTGATTGGCTTTTACTAATTCACGAATTAAGCTTGGCACATCGATCACAATTTCATCCAACGAAAATACATCGCCTTTGAAATGGGAATGTTGAAACACCGTGGGATATTTATCTTTTGGTAACGCTTTAACCCGACTAGTCAGTGCAGCGCCTGCTAAAAAACCTGTTAGCTTGGAAGTAAATTTATGCGGTGACCAAAGATATTGTTGCTCAGAAAGAACGGGGACCCCCGACAAATCAATTTCACCATGACCTTGCAAACATTGGTTCCAAATTGTTGGCATATCAGCAACGGCTTGCGCATCTTTAGTCAACATGCCTTGCAAAGCGTACTTCATTCCGCCATGAATAATTCCTTGTGACTTATGTGTCTGGCCACCGCCCAATGCGCCTGATTCAAATAAAATGACTGATAAGCCACTTGCGCGCAATCGATTCAATAACCATAAACCTGCGATACCGCCGCCGAAAATTACGATATCGGCTGCTGCTACCTTTTTCATATTATCCTCTTGGCATTTAGACCATAGTAAAAGCTAAGTATTTTTTCATACTTGCAGAATGGTAAACAGTCTTGACATTACTTACTTAAGTTAGGCCGGAGATTTTACCTCTTTTTAAGCAAGAATAGTAAAATTTTCACCCAGCAGTTAGAATATGCTCCCTTTATGCATACTTCACATGTTTGGTACTTATATTAAATGATTGATTTAAAATCTTATTTTGATGTTATTGTGGTTGGCGGTGGTCACGCAGGAACTGAAGCGGCGCTTGCTGCTGCGCGCATGGGCGCAAAAACGTTATTACTTTCACATAACATTGAAACGCTGGGGCAAATGTCTTGCAATCCCGCTATTGGTGGCATAGGCAAAGGCCATTTAGTTAAAGAAATCGATGCGCTAGGCGGCGCAATGGCACGCGCGATTGACCAGGCAGGTATTCATTTTCGCATTTTAAATGCGAGCAAGGGCCCTGCCGTACGAGCAACACGTGCACAAGCAGATCGCATACTTTACAAGCAAGCGATTCGTAATATGCTGGAAACTCAGCCTAACCTTGTTCTATTTCAGCAAGCTGTCGATGATATTTTGGTTGAGCAAGACCGCATCCAAGGTGTCATCACTCAAATGGGTCTCACATTTAAGTCAAAAACAGTGGTATTAACTGCTGGCACTTTTCTTGCCGGCAAGATCCATATTGGACTCAATCATTATGAAGGCGGTCGTGCGGGTGATCCGCCAGCCAAAACATTGGCTACGCGATTACGTGATTTACCATTTAGGGTCAATCGACTAAAAACGGGCACACCCCCGCGTATTGATGGGCGCACGGTTGATTTTAGTGTGATGGAAAAACAGCCTGGTGATACGCCTACACCGGTATTTTCATTTTTAGGCAATGTCAGCGAACATCCTCAACAAATTTGCTGTTACATCACTCACACTAATGAAAAAACACATGACCACATTCGTGCGGGTTTATCAGAATCGCCTATGTATACGGGTGTCATTGAAGGAGTAGGCCCCCGTTATTGTCCCTCCATTGAAGATAAAATAGTGCGTTTTGCTGATAAAACCTCGCATCAAATTTTTGTTGAGCCTGAAGGTTTGACCACGCATGAACTCTATCCTAACGGTATTTCAACCAGTCTTCCGTTTGCTACGCAAATTGAATTAGTACGTTCAATTAAAGGATTTGAACATGCCCATATCACTCGCCCAGGTTATGCCATTGAATATGATTTTTTTGATCCGCGTGATTTAAAACCATCACTAGAAACCAAATCTATATCAGGTTTATTTTTTGCTGGTCAAATTAATGGAACCACCGGTTATGAAGAAGCCGGTGCGCAAGGAATTATCGCTGGTTTAAATGCGGCACGTTTTGCTCAGGAAAAAGAAGCATGGAGTCCGAGACGTGATGAAGCATACATCGGTGTGCTGATTGATGATTTAATCACTCGCGGCACTCAAGAACCTTATCGAATGTTTACTAGCCGCGCTGAGTACCGCTTATTGTTACGTGAAGACAATGCTGATTTACGCTTAACTTCGAAAGGCCATGAATTGGGAGTAGTGGATGAGAGAAGATATGAACGCTTCTGCAATAAACGAGAAGCCATTGCCGCCGAAACCAAACGCATACAAGATTTAATCGTGCACCCGAATACAGATGCTGCAAAACATGTTGAAGCATTAGGTGAACAACCATTGGCGCGCGAATATAGAGTCATGGAATTATTACGTCGTCCTACATTAACTTATCAACGCTTAATGTCTATTCCGCAAATTGGCCCGCGTATTGCCGATGAGCAAGCGGCTGATCAAATCGAGATACAAGCTAAATATGCAGGCTACATAGAAAGACAAGAAGATGAAATCGCAAAATTATCACGATATGAAACATTGAAATTGCCTGCGCATCTCAATTATGCAGATATTAATGGCTTGTCTAATGAAGTACGCCAAAAACTTTCGAGTACTCGCCCGACAACCATTGGGCAAGCCAGCCGCATTCCAGGTATGACGCCTGCTGCCGTTTCTTTATTGTTGGTGCATTTGAAGAAGAAAAGGGTAGAGGAGAATGAAAGGTGATTATTTTGTCATGCCAGCGCAGGCTGGCATCCAGAAAATATTTATCGACAAAATACTCGATGCCAGCCTGCGCTGGCATGACAGAGAACTCCCATGAATAATTTTAATAACATACTCACAACAGCACTCAAACAAAATAACTTATCGCTATCTGATCAAATCCAGCAAAAACTAATACGCTATTTAGAATTGATGCAGCAGTGGAACAAAGTCTTTAATCTAACTAGCATCACTGAACCTCGTGATATGGTTTATTTACATATTGTAGATAGCTTGATTGTTTCACCTTACTTACACGGCAAACATATGTTAGATGTAGGAAGCGGTGCAGGTTTGCCCGGCATTCCACTCGCCATTCTTTCTCCTGATCAGCAATGGACTTTATTAGATAAAAATAATAAAAAGACTCGCTTTATGATCCAAGCTATTGCAGAGTTGGGTTTAAACAATGTGAAAGTAATACATTCTCGCTGTGAAGATTTTCATCCTGCGCAATGTTTTGATAGTATTCTTTCACGCGCATACGGAACTCTAACGATGTTTGCCGATGGAACAGCACATTTGTTATGTACAGATGGATTGTTTATTGCAATGAAAGGAAAATATCCGCAAGAAGAACTGGATACACTTTCCAATAATTATCGTGTAGAAAATGTTGTGCGTTTAAATTTACAAGGATTGGATGTGGAACGACATATTGTATGTCTTCGCGAAAGTAAGAGGTAACTTGTGGGTAAAATTATTGCGATTGCAAATCAAAAAGGCGGCGTAGGAAAAACAACTACTAGTATTAATCTAGCAGCTTCTTTTTCTGCGATGAAACGCAAAGTCATGTTAATTGATCTTGATGCACAAGGAAATGCGAGCGTGGGTAGTGGTGTGTATAAATCACAAATCACTTATGCTTCTCATCGTGTTTTATGTGACGAAATTAAAATTCAAGACGCTCTCATCAAAACAGCATCAGGTTTTGATTTGATAGCAACGACACAAGATCTCATTATTGCTGAAATGCAGTTATTACAAGCACGAGAACGTGAAAATCGATTAAAAAATATTTTGGCTACGGTCATCAATCAATATGATTATATTTTAATTGATTGCCCACCTTCTTTGAGCATACTCACCGTCAACGCTCTCGTTGCAGCAGACTCCGTATTAATTCCTATTCAATGTGAATATTTCGCATTAGAAGGTTTAAGTGGATTACTCAATACCGTCGAGCAAATTAGAAGTACGATTAATTCGCGCTTACAAATCGAAGGCTTACTACGAACTATGTACGATGGACGCAATCGTCTCGCACTCGATGTTTCAGCACAATTGCTTGCGCATTTTCCGGATAAAGTGTATCGCACTGTCATCCCAAGAAATGTACGTCTTGCCGAAGCGCCTAGTCATGGCACACCTATTTTGCATTACGATGGAAAATCACAAGGTGCACTTGCTTATCTTGCCTTAGCAGGTGAAATTTTACGTCGCGAACAAAAAGCAGATACCGCAGCATGAATCAATCAGCACTAGAAAATGCACCGCTTGGAAAAAAAAGCAGTTACATTGCAACCTATCAACCGGATTTGTTATTTGCTATTCCGCGTAAATTAAAACGTGATGAAATTGGTATACAGCATGCATTACCATTTCAAGGCAATGATATTTGGAATGGATTTGAATTATCTTGGTTAAATGCAAAAGGCAAACCTATTGTTGCCATGGCCGAATTTATTATTCCCTGCGAATCACCGAATTTAATAGAATCAAAATCATTCAAGCTGTATTTGAATTCTTTTAACAACACTCGCTTTGAATCAAACGACAACGTTCTTCGCACTTTGATTCATGACCTTTCTCAAGCAGTCGGCAGCATTGTTTCTGTTAAATTAATTCCACTTAAAGAAGTATCTCAACAAGCAACTCAACAATTTTCCGGTATTTTATTGGATGACTTAGATATTCATTGTGATACTTACGAAACGAATCCCGATTATTTACACACTGAAAATGAATTAGTCACAGAAACATTATATTCAGATTTATTAAAATCCAATTGTCTTGTTACCGGTCAACCTGATTGGGGCAGCATACAAATTATTTATACTGGTAAAAAAATCCAACACGAAGGGTTACTTAAATATATTGTTTCATTCCGCAATCATGATGAATTTCACGAACAATGCGTCGAAAGAATTTTTATCGACATTAACAAGCATTGTGCCCCTCAAAAATTATTTGTCTATGCAAGATATACTCGCCGCGGTGGTCTTGACATAAATCCTTATCGAGCAAATTATAGTACGGATGCAGCAAATATAAGACTGCATAGGCAATAAGATCTGCCGAAAATTACCTCAAGGTCAAAGGCTTAAGAAGCAGCTTAAGAGTCATATGCTATACTTTCGATAGAAATGACGGGGTGACCATAATTATATGCACTTACCTTATATTTTTATTATTTTTCATCAGATTGCTAAAGCGCCAATAGTGTTGATCGCCAGTCTTGCTATTGCAATTGTATCGTCACAAGCATTTGCTAGTTTTACGACGCCTCCTATGACAACGTCTGATAGCAAAAGCATTAATTTAGTAAATGAAATACCTCAAACGAGGCAGAATTTAGTTTATACGGGATCAACAACTAACTATCCTGCACCTGCGGTTACTTGTAGCGCAGGCTCTTTAGCAGCTGGCGCGAATTATGCTACTTTTAATAACTCGTTTACTTATACTTATAGTTACAGTTCGAATTCGCCTTGGAATACATACATTTCTGGCAACCAAACTTCCGCGTCATATCTCTATGCTCCTGATATGAACGGTGTTTATTGCGTGGCCCTAAGCTCATCACTTGCTTATCGTTATTCGCCATAACACGAGGTTGATATGCAAAATTGTATTCATATTTTTTATAGTGTATTAATTTCGTCTCTCGTCATAAGCGTGAATGCCTATGCAGTACCAACTGATTCAACCGGTACTAATTCTGTTACTGTTACGCCCAAAGTTGAAACAATTAATTTTGGTTCAACATCGACTGTTAACTATGTGAGCCCAACTGACTCTCAATCAGGTGCAGTTAAATGTAGCAATGGCCAGGTTATAATTGGCTATGCGGTATCGGGCGAAACGTATAGCAACAATAGTTTTACAGAAAATGTTTATTACGATTTAAGTACTAGTAATTATTATAATTACAGCGTAGGTTTATTAACTTCGACTGGAACTCGCGCCATTTTTTGTCAGACTGTACAATTGGGCTTTTACTAATGCTAAAAAATACTTTTGTATTTGGACTTTTATTTTTATGCATGACTAGTATAAATGGATATGCTGGTACGCCTTCAGCTACCGATTCAACCAACACGATGATGATATCTCCCACTCAGTACATGTATAAATATTTAGATATTGATACCACGCTTAATCCATCTGTTGTAATTAAAATAACTACTTTAAATACAATCTACACTAACAATTGTCCTGTTAGTGATACAGTAGTCACCTCACGCGGTGTGCCGCTCACCAATGTGCAATATATACAAACAGGTGTTTTTGGTCAGGTACCGGCAGCCACCTATTTAAATAATGCAAATTATTATAATTGGGGCGGTAATTTGTGGACCGGAGTAACCTATGTTCCTTGTACCAGTGGATGCTGCATATATAATGGCACAATTAATTGTCCCTATTGGATTTATGATTATTCAATGTTACAAATTATTTGTACTCCCGTGTATAGCGATTGGACAGCAGGAGCAACATAAACTGAATGATGATGACTAAACAAAAACTAGGTTTATTCTGTTTTGTTTTTTTATTTTCAGTTAGTCATGCTGATACAAAAGCTGTAAATACAATTGATTATAGTTTTTCAAACCCAGATCACTCAATAACAACAGCTAGTCAAATCATGACTAAAGTTCTTCCCAAAGACTCAGAAGAAATAACAGATCCGGAAAAATTTTATCCGCTAATATCTTCTTGTTATGGCAATACACTAGGAAAAGTTTATTATCACTTTGTGCCTGCAGATAAGCCTGCTGTTGCTTATCTATGGTTTAATGGCCGAGATGGCAAATGTTACTTTGGTGTTTATGGATTGAGTGATATCAATAAAAATTTAGGAACTAAGCGAGGAAAAATTTGTCCTGTTACTGATATACGCTACGTTTATCTATTTAATAAAGCCAACTTCACATCTGTCATTGCTTATGAAAAAGCGGGCATAGAAAGCAATATCTTTAAAATATTTACATTCAACACGTATGTTTGTCTCGACGAACATAATTTATATACCGAAGAACTGCAAGCCATGTTTTCAGCTAATTAATAATCTCGCGTCTGACTACTTTTTCTAGGATAATGTCCCAACTTTTATTAAGGCGTTATTGCATGATTCGTCATTGCAAGTTAGCACGTCATTGCGAGCCTGCGTTCTTTGCAGGCGCGGCAATCCATAATGCCCATTTTTACGAAGAGGCTTAACTCGTGTCAGATTTCGATAAAAAAACAACTCACTTTGGTTATCAGGAAGTGCCGTTAGAACAGAAAGCTAGTCTTGTTGAAAATGTTTTTAGCTCCGTCGCGCCGAAGTATGACTTAATGAATGATTTAATGTCATTTGGTCTTCATCGTATATGGAAAAAATTCACCATTCATGAAGCTGCTTTACGTCCAGGACAACGTGTGCTTGATGTTGCATCCGGCACAGGCGACCTTGCAAAAATATTCGCAAAACAAGTCGGGCAAAATGGGCAAGTCATTATGACAGATATTAACGAAGCCATGCTTGCTGTGGGTCGTGATCGACTTGCAGATGCAGGTATTGTTGGTAATGTCGAATACGTACAAGCAGATGCTGAAAACCTTCCCTTTACAGATAATTATTTTGACTGCATTACCATTGCATTTGGTTTACGCAATGTGACAGATAAACAACAAGCCATGCGTTCTATGTATCGTGTATTAAAACCCGGTGGAAAATTACTCATCCTTGAATTCTCACATCCGCAAGTACCGTTACTTAATACCTTATACGATTTATATTCCTTTAATGTTATCCCGAAATTAGGTGAACTCGTTTCTCGCGATAAAGAAAGCTATCAATATCTAGTTGAATCAATACGTATGCATCCTAATCAGGAAACTTTAAAATCAATGCTTCAGGAAGCCCAATTTGAAGATGTCACTTACTTTAATTTAACCGGTGGAATTGTTGCACTGCATAAAGGTCATAAATATTAATGAATAAACTATTTCTATCGTCAATCGCAAAAGCTATCAATGCTTATTTACAATTAGATCCTGAGTCTATTTCACATTTAAATAAATTAAACGGAAAAACTATTACGATAGAATTATTGCCATTTCATTTTATTTTTCATTGTCAATTTCATGATGAAAAAGTAGAAATCTCAACCGATGCTTGCCTACAAACAAATGCTAAGATTATCGGTACGCCGTTACAAATGTTAGGCGTCATGATTGATAAACATAATCGTAATAAAGCATTTGCTGATGATTTAAGTATTGAAGGTGATGCTGAAATTGCCAATGAAGTGGTTAAACTATTCGATGAATTGCAAATTGATTGGGCAGAATATGCTTCTCGCATAGCAGGCGATGTGCCTGTTCACTATGCTGGGCGCTTAATTCGTACTGCACGCAATTTTGCAACTCACATTAACCAATCATTCGCGCAAAATGTCACTGAATATGTCCATGAAGAAAAAGAATGGTTGCCATCGCGCGAACGATTAAATGATTTATTTACAGATATTGATAGTTTACGCATGGATGTTGATCGTGCAGAAGCCAGAATAAACCATTTGCGTCATTGTATGACTGAGAAAGGACATCATTACTCACAGGATCCTACGATCAAGCCACGGGATAACGGCAGTGAAATCAACGATGAGGGATGCCAGTGAAAATTATCAATCGGTTATTTCGTTTAATTCGCATCAATTTTATTTTAGCTCGTTATAACATTGATGAAATTGTATTAGGAACACATTGGTTTTATCCATTACGTTTTATTGTTTATTTCAATCCTTATTATTGGACTGTTGGGAAGAAAATGTCGCGCGGTGAACGCATACGTCGTGCGCTTGAAGATTTAGGGCCTATTTTTGTCAAAGCAGGACAAATTATTTCAACGCGGCGTGATTTATTGCCTGATGATGTAGCGGTGGAATTGTCAAAATTACAAGATCGTGTTCCGCCTTTTTCAGGTAAAATTGCGCAATCCATTATTGAAGAATCACTTAATTCACCGATAGAAAATACATTTGCAGCATTTGATACTCAAGCATTAGCATCTGCATCCATTGCTCAAGTCCATGCTGCCACTTTATTAAGTGGTGAATCGGTTGTGGTAAAAGTATTACGTCCTAATATTCGCACGATTATTAATCGTGATATTGATCTCTTAATGACGCTTGCAAAAATTGCTGAACGTTATTGGATGCATGCTAGACATTTCAAACCTAAACAAATTATTTCTGAAGTAGCCCAAACACTTTACGATGAATTAGATCTCATGCGTGAAGGCGCTAACGCTTCTCAATTGCGGCGTAATTTTGCTGATTCAAAAATGCTATATGTTCCACTTATATATTGGCAATACTGCCGTGCGAATATTTTGGTAATGGAACGCATTCACGGTATTCCTGTTCATGATATTGAACGATTAAAGCGCGCTGGCTTTAATATGCAATTATTAGCAAAGCGCGGAATTGAAATTTTTTTCACGCAAATTTTTCGTGATAGTTTTTTTCATGCAGACCTTCATCCTGGAAATATTTTTGTCTCTGAAAAAAACCCCGAAGATCCGACTTACATTGTAGTCGATTTTGGTATCGTAGGATCACTCAACAATGAAGATCAACGTTATATTGCAGAAAACATGATTGCGTTTTTCAAACGTGATTATCAACGTGTTGCTGAATTACACATTGCTTGCGGATGGTTACCGCCTGATACGCGTATTGATCAATTTGAAGGTGCTATTCGCGCCGTGTCAGAACCCATATTCGAACAGCCATTGCGTGATGTTTCATTTGGCCAATTATTATTACGCTTGTTTCAAGTGGCGCGTCGTTTTCATATTAATATTCAACCACAATTAGTGTTATTACAAAAAACCTTGCTGAGCATAGAAGGTTTAAGTAGATCACTTGCTCCTGATTTGGATTTATGGGGAACAGCAGGTCCGCAAATTGAAAAATGGTTGAAAAAACAAGTGGGCGTTAAAGCATTTCTACGTCGTGTTCGTGATAATTTGCCATTATGGTCACAACAATTACCACAAATGCCTTCTCTCGTGTTCGAAGTATTACAAGAAACAAAAATCCGTCAGGAAAAATTACGGTTCGCAGAAACGGTGAATGTGAGCCATGTTAAACAACGTGAACGGCTCTTGAAGATAAATTATTTTATTAGCGGTGCGCTAATTAGTGCGGTGATTGCAGGGGCGATTGCTTATTTTGTGATGTAGCCTTTTGCTTGCCGTACTAACCCTTCTTAATTAGTACGTCATTGCGAGCCTGCGTTTTTGCAGGCGTGGCAATCCATTCAACATTGCTTGGATTGCCACGCCTGCAAAAAACGCAGGCTCGCAATGACGCCACTGTATAGATTGTTTTGATGTAAAAAAGTGCGCTTCGCAAGAGAGCAACACGGATACTGGACACACCCATGCGCTCATTACGGAATAACAAGCTCTT
>DAIEGU010000111.1 GCA_027356065.1 Gammaproteobacteria bacterium | reverse complement strand
GTCGCAAAAAACGCTCCTCAGGATGACAACCTTACAATGACACCGTCGCAATGAGACGAAGATAAATAATGACTACTCAATCCAAACCTCAACATATTATCGTTGGCCTTTCAGGCGGCGTTGACTCTGCTGTTTCAGCTTATTTATTAAAACAGCAAGGCCATCATGTCGAAGCCATTTTCATGAAAAACTGGGAAGGCGATGATACAGAAACGTATTGTCCTTCAACGATTGATATGGAAGATGCACAAGCTGTGGCTGATCAATTAGGTATTCAGTTACATCTGGTAAATTTCGCAGACAAATACTGGGAAAAAGTATTTAGCTATTTCTTGGATGAATATCGCGCAGGACGCACACCCAATCCTGATATTCTTTGCAACAAAGAAATCAAGTTTAGAGCTTTTTTAGATTACGCAAAAAATCGTGGCGCTGATTTCATTGCAACAGGTCATTACGTACGCAAAACAGTAACAGGCAATGTCACCCAATTACTAAAAGGCAACGATGATCAAAAAGATCAAAGTTATTTTTTATATGCACTCAATGAATCTCAGCTTGCTCAAAGTCTTTTTCCTGTTGGTGAATTAACAAAACAACAAGTTCGCGCAATCGCAAGTGAATTGAAACTTAAAAATCATGCTAAGAAAGATAGCACTGGAATTTGCTTTATTGGCGAACGCAAATTTAAAACATTTCTCAACGATTATTTGCCTGCAAAACGAGGCCCCATCGTCACTATCACTGGCGAGACAATTGGAGAACATGACGGTTTGATGTTTTACACTATGGGCCAACGCCAAGGTTTAAAAATTGGCGGACAAAAAAATAAAGCCGAACTCCCATGGTATGTTGCTGAAAAAGATCTCGCACAAAATCGCTTGATCGTCGTGCAAGGTGAACACCCTGCACTTTTTAAATCGACGTTGACCACATCGTCTATTCATTGGATCAACCAACCACCCGAGTTACCTTTACGCCTCACTGCAAAAACACGCTACCGTCAACCTGATCAAGCGTGTGTCATAGAACAAGTAAACTCGCAAGAATATCGAATCACCTTTGATCAACCTCAACGCGCCGTGACACCCGGCCAATCAATTGTTTTTTATCAGCATGATATTTGTCTTGGTGGCGGTATCATTGAAGGTTAAAATTGAACGCGTCAACTTTCTCTGCCGTAATTCAATATGGCCACATGGTCACAAAAAGTAACAAAAAGCATTGCTTTTCGCAACCTTATAACCAATAATATGACCATAGAGATGCGGAAAGTACCATTTTTCATTACTCATTAAAACCATATGGTGAATTAGTGAATATTACTGAGTTTCTAACTCAATTAACTGCGAAAGGATATTGCAGCTTTACTTCTGCTCAAGTTAAAGAGGCATTGGGTGTATCAGAAATTGCAGTGAGAGCCGCACTGCGCCGCTTAAAACAAAAAGGTGCGTTAGCACAACCTCTTCATGGTTTTTATGTAATTGTTCCGCCTGAATATCGTATTTTAGGATGTAGACCTGCTGAACATTTCATTACTGACTTAATGGAATATATAAATACTCCTTATTATGTCGGTCTATTAACCGCAGCCCAATATTACGGCGCGGCCCATCATAAACCACAACAATATCAAGTAATCACAAATCAAAAACGACGAGCTATTATATGTGGCCGCGTTAAAATAGTATTTATAACCAAAAAAGCAGTTGAAGAAGTTCCAACCCAAAAAATTAATACACCTCAAACTATTATTACAGCTTCAACTCCAGAAGCTACTGCTATGGACCTCATTCTTTATGCAAATCGCTCCGGTGGATTAGATAATGCATTAACTGTATTAACTGATTTGGTAAAAAAAATTGATTCTAAAAAATTAATCTCGTTAGCTTCTAAATCAAAAGAAGTAACCTGGATACAGCGACTCGGATATATGCTTGACTTAATAAAAGCTAAAAAATTAAGCGACAATCTCGAAAAAGAACTTAAACATCGCGGTGCCCATGTAAGAACATTAATAGCAGGACAAAATCCAAAACAGATTATCAAATTTAACAAAAAAGTAACGTCAAAAATACACAAAAAAAACTCTACTTCAAATTCATTAGAAGACAAGAAATGGAAATTAATTATTAATAAAAAATTGGGACCCGAAACATGATACAAATTCCTTATTTAAATGAATGGAGACAAATCGCACCATGGTCTGATGATGGAATGGTAGAACAAGATTTAATAATTAGTCGATTATTAGTTGAGTTATTTAATCATCCTCAAATTGCTAATTCATTTGCTTTTCGCGGCGGCACAGCAATACATAAATTATTTTCATCTCAACCAATTCGTTATTCAGAAGATATCGATCTCGTACAAATTAAAGCAGAGTCTATTGGAAAAAGTATAGAAGCTATTAGAAGCTTAATTGATCCTTTGCTTGGAAAACCCAAACGAGATGCGAGTGAAAAAGGATTTACTTTAACTTATAAAATTTCTCCCGAAAACGGAAAAGAAAAACAATCTTTAAAAATAGAAATCAATACTCGCGAACATTTTTCTATGTATGGATGGGAAACGAAAGAATACCAAGTACGCTCGCGGTGGTTTACTAGTAGCGCTCATATAATGTCTTATCAATTTGACGAATTGATGGGCACTAAACTTCGTGCTTTTTATGAACGTGATAAAGGAAGAGATTTATTTGATTTATGGTTCGCCTTACAACAATCCGACTTTAATCCTCGTAGAGCAGTAGCAGCATTTTTGCATTATATAAGAAAAGAAAAAAAGAATATTACTAGAGCAATGTTTGAAATGAATTTTGCCGAGAAACAAGAAGCAGGGTCATTTGCACAAGATATTAGTCCTTTATTAGCACCAGGAATAAATTGGAATTTTGAAAACGCAGCGATTGAAGTTTATGAGAAATTTATTCCTTTATTACCAGGGGAAAAATGGAAACGATAAACTAAATTGATTTACAGATTTCATAAAAAGATGAACCATCATCAACATAAAATATACTTTAAATTAATCACTTAGAAAAAAATAGAAAGTCACAGAAAACTTATATATCATCCTTATAACGCTAAAGTCAGTTAAAAAAGTATCCCGACCTGCGCCGAGATACGCCTATCGGTTCATAATAAATCGAAGCACAACGGCTAGAATTACTAGAATTAGGAGTTATTTATGGATGCAAGTGCACTGATGGCGATTTCGCCGTTAGATGGCCGATATCAAGAAAAAGTAACGCAACTACGTGCTATTTTCGGTGAATACGGTTTAATTAAATTTCGTATTATCGTAGAAATTCGCTGGTTAATTATGCTTGCTGAATTTGCTGATCTTCCTGAAATACCCAGATTAAGCCCGCACGCCAAAAAAATATTAGAAGACATTATTGAAAATTTCTCACTGCAAGATGCCGCTCGCGTTAAGCATATAGAAGCAGGCATTAATCACGATGTAAAAGCCGTGGAGTATTTCATTAAGGAACGCATCAGCGGTAATCAAGAACTTGCTGCCATCAGTGAATTCATTCACTTTGGCTGCACATCAGAAGATATTAATAATCTTGCTTATGGCCTAATGCTATTAACAGCAAACAAACAATGTATATTACCTGCATTAGATGATCTCTTGTTATTGTTACGAAAATTCGCACATGACAATGCCCATGTAGCCATGTTAGCGCGTACACATGGTCAACCTGCCACCCCAACAACGGTCGGAAAAGAATTTGCAAACGTCATTGCACGCTTACAACGTCAAATTGATCAACTCAATAACATATTTATTTTAGGTAAAATTAATGGTGCATCGGGCAATTATAATGCATTCATGATTGCCTACCCTACTGTTGATTGGCAGTCATTAAGTAAGAACTTTGTGAACAAGCTAGGTCTTACTTGGAACCCATACACAACACAAATTGAACCGCACGATTCTTTGGCAGAGTATTTTGCTGTGATGATTCGAATTAACAATATTCTTCTCGATTTTGATCGTGATGTATGGGGATATATTGCGATCAATTACTTCAAGCAAAAATCTTTTTCCAATGAAGTAGGCTCTTCTACCATGCCTCATAAAGTAAACCCCATTGATTTCGAAAATTCAGAAGGAAATTTAGGCATTGCAAATGCTTTGTTTGATCACATGATGAATAAATTGCCTATTTCTCGCTGGCAGCGAGATCTTTCTGATTCAACTGTTTTGCGTAACATGGGTGTTGCAATTGGACATTCTATATTGGCATATCAATCAACATCCAAAGGTTTACAAAAACTGGAACCTCATCACGTTCAATTAGAAGCAGACTTAACTCATCATTGGGAAGTCTTAGCCGAACCTATCCAAATGGTCATGCGACGTTTTAACATGGAACAACCTTACGAAAAACTAAAAGCATTTACACGAGGAAAGCGTATTGATAAAGAAATGCTGCAACAATTTATTCAGCAATTATCTTTACCTGAAGAAGTAAAAAAGGAATTATTATTGTTAACGCCTGAAAGTTATCTAGGTTGTGCAGAAGAATTGGCACGGCGGGTGTAATGAGGTTGTCATACCAGCCGCACGTTTTTTGTGCGAGGTAGCATCCAGAAATATTAAGACTGGGTGCCAGCTAAAAACATGCTGGCATGACACTATTTGACAAGGAATGGACATGTCGCTTTATCAAACGATACGAAACAAAATTTATAATTGGCTGACTTACGAACCGCCGCAACCTGACGAAATCATGCCTTATGATTTCAATCGCCTAAAATTTGAAATACGTCCTGGAGATGTATTGTTAATTGAAGGACGAAGTCGTATTAGTAAAATTATACGGTCTATCACGCAAAGTTCCTGGACGCACGCAGCATTATACATTGGCCGCATCGTTGATTTTGAAGATGAAGAAACACAAGAATTAATTCGCAAATACACGAGCGCTAAACCTAATACCCGATTAATCATTGAAGATTTACTAGATAGCGGAACAGTCATCTCACCCGTCAGTTTTTATCGCAATCATCATATTCGTATTTGCAGGCCTATCGGTATTTCACCTGCTGATCTACAACTGGTGATTCAATATGCCTTGCGCTCCCTAGGACAACCTTACAATGTGCGTCACTTAATTGATTTAGCGCGATTTTTACTGCCATGGACTATTTTACCAAGACGCTGGGGCTCTTCACTTTTTCGCAAAACCAGCGGCGAACCAGAAAGTGGCATTTGTTCTTCGTTAATTGCAGAAGCATTTTCATCCGTACAATTTCCCGTCATGCCATTCGTCAAATCCGACGAAGAACATGTATATGAAGTTTTTCCACGCAATCCTTATTTATTCGTACCTAAAGACTTCGATGTTTCACCTTATTTTGAAATCATTAAATATCCGCTGTTCAATCCAGATGAACCATTACCTTATTATCGTCGACTACCATGGAGTAAAACTGGTTATGAACACCAAGATGGCGGAATTTTGTATGCACCAAAAATCAAGAAAAAAAAGATAACGCAAGAAGCAAATAAAGGACCAGATAAAACGGGTCAAATAATAAAACCGCCTGAAGAAGATAAAAATGAATAAAGAAAAAAAACAAACTACTTATCCTGTACCAAAACCACTGTTTGATACTTTAGAAAATATTAATGATGTACCGCAATGTGTAGTCGAATATATTCAATCATTACTCATTCCAGATGCTTATAAAGAATTTGCTCTCAGCATTCAATTTTTAAAAAGCTATGCAAACTCCAAAGATACATTCACCGCCTATCGTCGTGAGATAGAACGGTTAATACATTGGGGTTGGTTAATTAGGAAAAAATCGCTCAAAGAACTTAATCGCAATGATATACGTGATTACTTGCAATTTGTGACATCGCCTCATTCATCATGGATGTCTACAAAAATTGTGCGGCGCTTTGTGGAAAACCAAGGTACACGCCAACAAAACGAAGAATGGCGGCCTTTCGTTGCAAAAGTAAGCAAGATTGCAAGACGTCATGGTAAAGAACCAACGAAATCGCAATATCAAATGAGCAATAAATCCATCGAAGCTATCTTTGCTGTATTAGGCTCATTTTATACTTATTTACAACAAGAAGAATATTTAGAAGTAAATCCCATCGCATTAATTCGACAAAAGAAAGGTTATATTCAGCGGCAACAAGTACACAAAGTAACACGCAAATTAAGCAAACTACAATGGTTATACGTTATTACCACGTGCGAAGAAATGGCAAAAGAAGATGAACAACATGAGCGAACATTATTTCTCATGTCTGCATTTTATTTACTAGGTTTACGAATTTCAGAATTGGCTTATTCAAATGAGCGCACAGCCACGATGGGAAATTTTGCTCCGGACAAGCGTAGTTTGTGGTGGTATACAACTATCGGTAAAGGCAATAAGGTACGTGATGTTGCCGTATCAGATGAATTATTAGCCGCACTAAAACGTTATCGACAACATCTTAATCTGCCGCCATTACCACATAGAGATGAGCCTGCACCGCTCTTTCCTAAATTGAAAGGTAAACAAGGACTAGGTTCAAGACAAATTCGCTACATTGTGCAAATGGTATTTAATAAATCAATAGATAAATTGCAAAGTGCTGGCAAAATAGATGAAGCTGAAGATTTAGCAACAGCAACCGTGCACTGGCTACGACACACATCCATCTCAACCGATGTTGAATTTAGACCACGCGAACATGTACGCGATGATGTTGGACATGAAAATCCTGCCACCATGGATAAATACATTGATACAGATAGACTCGCCAGACATCAATCCGCACAATCTAAGAAATTAAAACCAAAACTGGAAAAGGTTTAAAAACGAGGGATATAGATTAAGTAATTCGTCAATGAATTACTAACCTCACAGATTTAACAACGTTAAGCATTTAACACCCATTAACAGTTATAATAAAAAATAAATCTAATAACAAATGGGAAATATATGTCTGTAAAACATCTGGTTTCTGCGCTCATATTATTATCAATGACTCATGCAAGTTATGCATTATTTTGCCCGACGAATTTCTCTATTATTCAAGAAGGTGACTCTATTGATAAAGTAACTTCTTTGTGTGGTAAACCGGACAGCCAAGAAACCAAAGAAGTAAAAACTGAAGGCCCGCAAGAATGGAGTTATTTTATTCCTCAAACAGTTGGAACAATCACGAGTAATCCAGCAACAGGCACCATGAAAACTCAAATTGCCTTTGATGCCAACAGCAAAGTAGTGAATATCAATGTAAATGGCATAGGTGTAGGTTCAACGACCATTTGTAACGGGGCGAATGTTTCACTTGGTGATACACAAGAATCTGTTAAACGTGCTTGCGGTGACCCTGTATTTGTCAATAAACAACAAGAAACGTCAAATACAACAAATCAATTACCAGCAACTAAAGTCACGACGTTTACTTACAGCAACACTACTCCACAAGTAAAATTAACTTTCGAAAATGGAAAATTGGTGAAGAGCCAGTAGTTAGTCACTATTTTCTATTCGCTTTCCACTACTCAACACGACACAATGCTATATATTCACGCACAAACTCAAAGCCCAATGCTTCAGCAATTTTAGCCGATGCTATATTGGTTGCATCCCACAATGATGTCATATTGCGACGATATGCTTCAGCAACAAAACGGGCTGATACTATTTTTCCTATGCCTTGTCCTTGATATTTTGGATCAGTGTCCACTTCAATTTCAACACCATGAGAAGATTGCGAAAATGACATGCATAATGCAACTATTTTTTCTCCATCTAAAACACAATATCCAAATCCATGCTTGAGAAAATCGCTCATATCTACATACGAATCAAATACACCTTGCGCCCATTCTAATTTCTCAATTTCATTAGCATATAACTGATTGATTGGCTTAACTTGATATAGCGATGGTTTATCCGTATAAGAAAGTAGTTTATTAATTTGATTAGTCCACTTATACATTCGTCGTGGCAATAATTGAAAATGATTGGGTTTGGTATTCATAAAATAGCGATACCAGTCTTGGTTACTAGAAGTAATCACGCCAGACAAGTGCATTTCTTTCAATAATGCTTGTGCGAATGATAATAAAAATGGGCCTTCAATATAATAAAATTGTGCTGTATTCAAACATGCACGTTCATTATCGCGTAAAATAATTTTACCGTATTGTTGCGATAAAATAGAATTGATTGTCCACTGTTGCGGATTATTTTGCATAATGGCTTGGAGAGAAACTTCATTCATGTTCACGCTCATTAAAATAAACATTCATTAACGATGCCATTTGCTCAATATGTTGGGACTTTGTACGTAATGTATAGGGCAAAACTACAATGGATTTCGCCCATTGTTTATCTTCTTTTGATATATTTTTTATTGCATCGAAATCCCATAACGTATCCACCCAAAAACCTTTCTCTTGCAGCCATTGTGAAAAATGTGCAACATTTGCATTCAAAATTCTAACAAAGAAAAAACAAATATTTTCCTGATCTTCATCTGTTGAAATTATTTCTATATGACCATCATTTGCAAGTTGTGCAAATTGAGATTGATAAACCTGATACAGGTATTTTTTATGTTGACGAATTTTTTCAAATTTAATTCGACGATATAAAAACTTGTCCCACCAAAACCCTTTAAAAGAATTTATGGGCGATCCAATATATTTATCGTGCAATATATAAAATTTCATACCCAAATTAGAAATAAATTTAGAATTGAATCGAGTTGCTAAACGCAGACACATACTTTTAATCAAATACAGCGCGCGGATAAAAAATCGAAACGCAGATAAACCAACAATAAATCGTTTATTAATTTTAACGTTAGGCGGCGCAATAAAATTTGCCATCATACGACAAGTGGTTTTACGCGTACTGTCTATATAAAAATGTGATTGATTGATGAATTCAATTTTATGATTAGGTATTAGCGCATGAGCAAAATCGCTAATAATAATGACATCAGGTTTTAAATATTTTTTCCATTCATCTTGACTGTATAAAATCGAATTTTTCCCAAAAAAATTATAAATAATGATAATGTCAGGCTGATGCAAGCGTAAATTTTCAATAAAATGGCTAACATCAACATCAAAATTTTTATGGTCGATAGCGCATAACTCAACGTGTAACCCGTGCTTTTCCATATCATGAATAGTTGCATCGCAATAAAATGCTGGCACTAAAATGGTTTTATCCTTCAAAGCATACGCCTTGATTAAATAATGCAGCGCATCTTGAAATGATAAAAAAGCATAACTATTTAACTGTTTTAAATTTTTGTTGGCAGCAAAATTAAAATCAGAAAAAGTTAGGAGGTTTTCGTAAGTTAGAACCATATAAATTATATTTCCATTACATTATTCTTTATTGCGAGTTAGTGCGTTATTGCTAATTAGAACGTCATTGCAAGGAGCGTTTTTTACGACGATGTTGTTGCAAGTGTGTCATGCCAGCATGCTTTTAGCTGGCATCCAGAAAATATCAAAATATTCTGGATGCCAGCTCGCACAAAAAACGTGCGGCTGGCATGACACACTTGCAACAACATCGTCGTAAAAAACGCTCCTTGCAATGACGTTCTAGTTAGCAATAACGCACTAACTCGCAATAGCCTCTCTCACATGATGCTATTTACCGCATAAAAGCGCGAGACAACAACAAGACTATTTCTTCACCGTCGTCACCCGAAAAATAATTTGGGTAGAATTATCCGCGCCTTGCCATGGACGAGCATACACTAAACGAATGGTTGTTTGCTGTGGCACAACAAATCCACTTGATTTCACGCGGAAAGTCCAAAGTTCAAAACCAGGCGCGCCCATTAGTTTTACATTAGCGCCTTGAAAAGTATGCTTAACCGGCACAAGAACATTATTATCATATTCACGTAAAAACCAGGAATAACCTGTTGTAGGATTTGATTTCAACTGGATAGTAAATTCTGGTTGATCAGCAGTAACTAAAATATTTTGTTTTTCTTCTGTATAAACCGGATTATTCGTTTTTATTATTTGAGTTGGTCCTGCAGCAATCGTTATCGCGTTCATTGATAACATTATCATGAGAATTTGAAAAATCTTTTTCATATGCATAACCTGTCTCCAGCGATTTTATGGTTTTTATTTTTGCTAACAATGCTTCTTCGAAGCTATTATCTATTTTAGTCTGAACAGCTAAAAACCAACAGTGGGCATTAGCAAAAGCGCGGCATTTTACCGCATCTTTTTCAGTCATCACAATAGGAAGTTCATCATTGAATTCAATATCTTCAGGTCGATATGAATAATGATCAGGAAAAACATGAGGAATAATTTCTAATCCCAACTGTTTTAACATAGTAAAGAAACGCTCAGGATGGCCGATACCCGCAACAGCGTGTATTTTTTTGGGGAAATATTGTTTTAATTTTACTTGCGTGAGATCAATATGGTTTTTGGGGTCCCGTATAGAAATAAATGATTTAGGCTGAAGCGACATTGAATAACCACTTGATGATTCATCGGCATTAGTAACGATAAAATCAACTTTCTTTAAACGCGCTAATGGTTCGCGTAATGGCCCTGCTGGCAATAATTGCTTATTACCAAACTGCCGCGCGCCATCGACTATTACAATTTCGATATCACGCTGTAGACGATAATGCTGTAAACCATCGTCACTAATCACCACATCACAATCACTATGTTGTAAAAGATCAGATACCGCTTGTGATCTATCAATACAAACAACAACAGGACAGTGCGTATGCATCGCTAATAAAACCGCTTCATCGCCTACAAGAGAAGCAGAATCATCTGGTTTCACCCAATAAGGTTCTTGATGTTTTTCACCGCCAACACCGCGT
>DAIEGU010000099.1 GCA_027356065.1 Gammaproteobacteria bacterium | reverse complement strand
CAATCGCCTCTATCCCTCTGTTTAGTAAAGCATAAGGACAGGATCTACTTTAATTAAGTTATAATAAATAAACTAACCCATGAATATAAGCAATATGACATTAACCATCAAATTGAAACAGCAAATTGCTCTTGGATTGTGTGCAGCACTTGCTGTCCTTGTCGGCATCACCTTAATTTATTCACTGTGGCAATGGCACAGTGACTGGGTCATTGCCCATGCGCAATCTAATGGAAAACCTGCTGCTATCGCTAATAACAATACTGATATTATCGCGCGCGTTTCTGATGAACATTTATTTGGGCAGTCATTTGAAAAAACAGGCGACGTACCTGTCACCAATTTAGGTTTTCATGTTACTGGTATCGTTAAAGAAGAAGGAGGTAAAAATCCAGCGTCCAAAGTTTATATTTCCATCTCTGGACAACCGAGCAAAATTTATCAATCGGGTGACAGCTTACCTTACGGGGTAAAAATTTATGACATTACGCCAGACACTGTCATTCTTGAAAATAATGGTCATTTAGAAAAGCTGCCATTACCAAGAGAAAAATTAGAATTTAAGCCGCGTAATCTTGAGGAGCAAATGTGATGAGGATGTTTAAGGTTTTATTGTTCATAACGCTATTGTCCTCACTAACAGGATGCGCCAGTTTTCATAAAGCAAAAACAGAAACGGTTTATCATCAAACTTCATACTCAACCACCACTCAGCAAAGAGTTACATACATACCGACGTATGATGAATCTTATCTCGAACAAGGCAAACGCTATTTTGAAGAAGGTTATTTCAAACGAGCTAAGCATATGTTACTCCCTCTTGCTTGTGACGGTGTACCAGAAGCGCAATACGCTATTGGTTATATGTATTACTATGGCTATGGCGTTGCGCAAGATACTGAAGTGGGTTATTTCTGGATTCAACGCGCTGCAGAAAATGGTTTCCCAGCTGCAATACAAGCTCTTTCTATCATTAGCCGAGATAAAGATTCTGAATTTAGATTGAAAGATAAGTTGAAGCAGTAGGTATTATTCTTTCGCTTAAATTACCCCCACAAGGGTGGGGGCAGTTCAGAGTAAAATAAGTTTAAGAAGTAATGACTAGAAATCTATTTCCACGCAGGAATTGCAGCCCCACCAGGAAATACTTTTTGCGTCTCCTTTAATACAGCTGGTGAATGCATAACAGAAACTAATTTCTGTAAATCTGCATTATTCTTTTCATCACTACGCGCAACAATCAAGTTTGCATAAGGCGAATCACTTCCTTCTTTTAACACTGATTGACTAATGCTTAATCCTGCCGCTGCTACAAAATCATTGTTGATAGCAACCAGGTCTGCATCTTTCAATGAACGCGGCAATTGAGCTGCATCAAGCAATTTAAATTGTAAATGTTTAGGATTTGCAATAATGTCTTGCGGCGTTGCAAGTACGCCAACATTCTTTTTAAGCGTAATTAACCCCACTTTTTGCAAGATAAGTAATGCACGCCCCCCATTGCTTGGATCATTTTGAATAGCAACAATGGCATTATTTTTTAGCTGTGAAATATCACGAATCTTTTGAGAGTAAAAACCCATAGGATAAACGAATGTCTTGCCCACCACCGAAAGTTGATAATGACGATCTTTCATTTGCGCTTCTAAATAAGGCGCGTGTTGGAAAATATTCGCATCAATACTACGATTCGCAAGCGCTGTATTCGGCTGCACATAATCATTAAATGTCACAATTTGCAAATGCAAACCATACTCTTTCTCAGCCACTTGCTGCGCCACAGATAAAATCTTCTCTGGTGACCCACTCATAATACCAACACGTAAGGTATTTTCTTCTTTCCCAGGTGCGACCAAGCATTGATAAATGACACATCCTGCTGCAAGTGCAACGCAAAGATAATACACTACATAGATGCGACGTTTTCTTGCGAGCAAATCACCTAGCCATTGCAACAATTGCACTAAAATAATTAACACCAAGACAGTTTCAATCAACACAACAACATCGAAACGTTGATAACCATAATTAATGGCAAGCTCACCTAATCCACCGCCACCCACTGCACCCGCCATCGCGGAATAACCTATCAATCCAATCAATGTGAGTGTTACACCGCGAATTAATGAAGGCAAACTTTCCGGCAATAACACTTTCGTTACAATTTGCCAATTGCTTGCACCCATTGCTTGCGCTGCTTCAATCAAACCGTAGGATACTTCTGATAAAGAATTTTCAGTAATGCGCGCGAAAAATGGAATGGCAGCTATCGCGAGCGGCACAATAGCAGCATTGGTCCCAATGGTTGTGCCTACCAATAATCGAGTAAAAGGAATAATGCTAATCATCAAAATAATAAAGGGAACTGAGCGTGTCACATTAATAACACTGGACAATAAGCGATGTAGCCATTTATTTTCCAACGCTTGTTTTTTACCTGTGATAAATGCCGAGCAACCCACCATCAAGCCAAAGAAAATACTGACAAACCCAGCCACTGATACCATGTAAATAGTTTCCAATGTGGCTTTTAATAATGATAACCATGCTAAATTAGACATAGCCTAATACCTCCGCAGTAATAGACGATGGTTTGATGTAAGCAAGCGCATCGTTAATTGCTTTATGGTCCCCACTCAATTGACAAACAGTAAAGCCAACTGCAGCATCTTGAATGCTTTCAATATTGGCTTGGATAATATTGATGGTGATATTAAATTTCTGCACCAACGTTGTAATAAGCGGAAGACTGCTATCATCACCAACAAAGGTAAAACGCACTAACAATGATTTATCTGGATGCGCTTCGGGTTCTAATTGTTGTTTGATTTTACCTGGCAATTCAAGATGCAATGCTTTTTGTACCAATTGTCTTGTGATAATAGAAGCAGGTTTTGCAAACAAATTCACAACCGTATTTGATTCAATCAACTGACCATGATGAAGCACTGCTGCATGATCACAAATATGTTTGATAACATCCATTTCATGCGTGATCAATAAAATAGTCACATTTAACTTTCGATTTATTTCTTTCAATAATTGCAAAATAGAAAAAGTTGATTTGGGATCAAGTGCAGAAGTTGCTTCATCACATAATAAAATTTCAGGTTTAGTTGTAAGTGCACGCGCAATAGCGACACGCTGTTTTTGTCCGCCGCTTAATTGATTAGGATAATGTTTAGCATGATGAGTTAATCCTACTAATTCAAGCAAAGAGGATACTTCATGTTGAATAGCAGCGCGTGGCATGTTTAATAATTCCATTGGCAATGCAATATTTTCAAATGCCGTACGTGATTCCAACAAATTGAAATGTTGAAAAATCATGCCAATGTGTCGGCGACGTTGTCTTAAATCTTGCGCAGATAGCAGCATTAAATCGACATCATCTATGATGACATGGCCGCTTGTTGGACGTTCTAATAAATTAACTGAACGCAGCAAAGTACTTTTACCTGCTCCGCTTTCACCTAATACGCCAAAAATCTCACCGCGATTTATTTTTAAATTGATACCGCTAAGCGCAGTAACAACGCGATTATGTACCTGGTAAGTTTTAGAAACTTGTTGTAGCTCTATCATATCCATTTATCTCCGTAGATATTTATACCGCTATGAGCGCGCTATCAAATGCAGATACTGCATTTGGGGAGGTCCTGGACACTGGCATTGAAACTTGAGAGGGTGTTTAGCGCTTAACTATACATTCCAAGCCCAACCATAGAGCAGTGCCCAGGTTGAGCATCATCATTCGTTGTAATCGCATGATATGCATAGTATTTATTTCTTATCAATTAAGAACTGGGTAAATATTAACCTATTTTACCGGGGTCAGTCAATGATGGGCGTATCCATTCTGGAACTCGTGACGCAAGCTGGACTTATCACAGGACCGTCCCTGTAAGAGAGGCCGAGGAGCCTACTCAATCTTAATCATGATATCCGCATCCACTGTACCCGGCGCACTTTGTGCACTTGCAGACATTTGGCTGATTGAAATATTGTTAGTCTTAATCGCTGTGGACAGCAGTTTAATCAAACTATCAAATCCAACTTTTTGAAAATGCATTTCAACCGAATCATTCGTTGCTTGTTTAAGTTGCGTCATGTATTGCGCAAGCCCTGCTTGTTGGGTTTGTTTTTGTAAAACACTAAGCAACACTACTGCAGTAATGGGTTTGCTTTTATTTTTCGCCTGGCCTTCTATTTTTTTAATTTCTTTATCAGTTGCAGTCATCCATTGTAATGTCTTTTGATTAGTCTCAATTTGTTTACGCATATCATCCATATGATTTACATAAGGCGACCAAATACCTGCGTAAATAATAAAAATGCCAAGTACTATTCCACCAATACTGACTGCTTGCTTTTCACGTGCATTGAGTGTCGACCACCACGTTTTAGCTTTTTGTTCCCACTCTTTCATTTGCTCTTTCAGCTGCTCTTTCAAACGATCAATCATATTGTTCTCACTCAATGACTAGTGTTGCATTAATGCGTGAATCAGAAAGCGTGGCATTTTGTTGTTTTGTATTCAACCCTTGCTGCGTCAAATAATCTGTAAAAGCTGAAAAATCTTCTGGGCTTTGCGCTGTCAGCTCTAACGTTAATTGATTATTTTGAAAATCAAAGCGTTTTAATTTGATATTCGGCGTCAAAGACATACCTTTACCAACATAACCTAACAATAGTAATAAACGATTTTCTCCCACTTGCGCTGATAATTTTTGTAATTTTTCTGCCATTCTAGTCTTGGGTGCAACAATTGATTTTGCTTGCGGAAAATTACTTTTATAAATGTTATCTATTGCTGAATTGATAGCACTCAGTCGTGAATGCAAAATAAAATATGACATCGTAGGATAAATAAATAATAAAATAATCCACGCAGCTAACAAATAACTTGCTGCTTTCCACAATTTATTCATTTGAGGAAAAACAGATTTTTTTACTGCATAAACACTTTGTAATAAATTAATTTCAGGCGTTCTTGTCACATAGTAAGCGAGATCATGAATGAAAGGTATTTTGCTAAAGTTTTCATTTTTAATTGTGACTGGCAGATCAAGCGCTGGCATTGCTCCATTTTCTCTATAATGACGAACAATAATTTCCTGCGGGACTTTTTCTTGCGATGTAAATGCCGTATCAAGTAAAGCAGATAAATTAGGAACATCAACTGCATAACCTTGATACTGATCTACCCTAACTAAAGCAATATCATCAATGGCAACATGCCAGTTTAAAGCATCGCTAGGCAATGCCAGCATGGCCGGGGTAAACATATCAGGCTTGATATTCCACGATTGCAATAACGCCAACCATTCTTGCATTTTACTATGTGCAACAATAGCTGCGTGCACTGTACCATCAACATCAATGTCACTAATAGCAAAATGCAATTCACTCAGTTCACCCACTAATTGTTCTTCTAATGCGAATGGTAATGCTTGCAAAAGTTTAGTCTTATTCATTTTGGGTAACTGTACAGAAGCAAGTACCACATCTTCACCAGGCACAATCACTACAATCATTTTTTCTTCTGCAATAGCTGCTATGCCATCTGCGGTATCATGCAAAGCGGTTTGGCGAACTTGGTTATCAACATCAACAATTGCCCAGCTTGGATGCGCCAAATCATCCGCATGGAGATAAATGATAATTTTCTCCTGTCTATCCATATTTACCATGTGCCCTTGCTTTGCCATAAAATATTCACCGTTATTTGCTTGCCCTGCGCATTACGCTCAAGAAGAGTATAAAGCAGAGTATGTTGCTTCTCTATCGAGACATCCGTTTCAGCCAAAAAATATTTACTGCTAAAAGTAACCTTGTCCGCTTGAATTTGATGGTTCTTAACAACATCCAAATTCATAAATTGCTGAGAAGAAGTAATAGGCGTTTGTGAACGTAACGTGACTATCGCATTAGCAGCTTCAAGCGTCATGTTAGGACTCACTGTCAATAATACAGGCGCAACGGCGGTGATTGCATTAACTTGCGTTGGCTCAGGCAATGCAATGATATACGGTTTCAGTGCATTATAAATATCAGGCGTCACACCTTTTACCAATCTCAATTCACTTGCACTCACCATTAATCGGTGTGCAGGACGATAGGGTTCTGGTAACTCTGCATAATACTGACTAAATTCATTTTGTGATGAAGACGCTGAAATCCAATCAGTAATTGCACGTGCAATTTTATTTGCTTCCTGTTCCGATATTTTTGGAACAACGCCTTTAAGCAATCGAACAAAATCTTTTTGTGCATCAGGACTTGTTAAATTATTCAAATTATATCGTGCTTGCATGTCATTAATCGTGATATTGATTTGATATCCGTTCATTTCTTTTGCTGTTTTTATCGGCATTTGATCAATCAATTGATTGGGTTTTTGTTTTTCCCAATTACCACGTAATTGTTCCATTGCCCAGGCAATAGAACCTAACGCATAAGTTTCAGCTTGTGTATTACGTACGAGAAGGGTGGTTCGACGTGTATCGCGCTCAAGTCGCGACATCATTACATATGACATCGTCGCAATCAATGCAACAATAAAAAGCGCTATCACAATCGCAACACCTTGCTGGTGTTTAAGACTGCTTTTTAGGCGGCGATGGCGTTTGCTGCTGAGGCGTTGTTGTTGGTGGTGCAGACACTTTTTGGCTTGGTTGTGCATTAATGACATAAAGCTGACTCATCTCTCCCCATGGTGGGATAGTTAAATAAATTCTGACTGCTCGTGGTAAAGGTTCTTTATTACTTTGTCCTTCAGCAGGCCATTCTGATTGAAAGCGCCCATCTTTATTTAAATATTCAAACCGTACACTTACATTTTCCATTAACAAACGTCTATGTACTTGTGCAGCTGATGCTAAATCTAAATGGTTCCAAGTTTCTCGATAAAATTTACCTGCATCCACAACGTATGCCGTACGTTGCAATGCACTGCGCGTCAGTACACCAGTAGGATTTGCAAAACCAACATGCGTGACGGCAAATCCATTTTCCTTACCTTGAAATGCGGGATCTTCTTGTCCTACTGGATTAAGTATAGGCCTATTTACTGCTTGCTCAACATCGCGTGAAATTAATAGTAATGTCATTTGTAATCGACGTAAATTTTCTGCGCTTCGTTCTGCCCCGCTCTGCAGATTGATTACGTTATGTAATGCATTCATTAAAATCAATGAGACAATACTAAACACAAATAATGCGATCAAAATTTCTAGTAAAGTAAATCCCCTATTCTTTCGCATAAATATAACCTGTCAGCGTTACAATGGGTGATGCATCATCCGTGTCTTCTTTGTTAAAAACATTCACTTCAATTTTCTTGATCCGTTTATTTGGAGTTGATTCTTCACTTGCTTCCCAATACCAATCC
>DAIEGU010000093.1 GCA_027356065.1 Gammaproteobacteria bacterium | reverse complement strand
TACGATAACCCACATAATGACCGATGCCATTCACAACACCTGCAGCAAAGAACGGTATCCATGCCATTTGTAACGCCCACATAGTAAGCCCTATAGGACCAAATAAAGCGAGATCAACGATAAGCATCAATAGGATGCCTTTAGCACTATGGCGCGAATAAACATTACGTTCCATCCAATCATTTGGCGTACCTTCACCGTAACGTTCCATTGTTTCTTTATTTTTAGCTTCTTTGCGATAAAGCTCGGCACCTTGGAAAAAAACGGTTGTGATGCCTTTTGTTTGCGGACTATGAGGATCTTCATCGGTCTCAACTTTTGCATGATGCTTGCGATGTATCGCTGCCCATTGCTTGGTGACCATTCCGGTTGTTAGCCATAACCAAAAGCGGAAAAAATGACTAATGATGGGATGTAATTCAACTGCGCGATGCGCCTGACAACGATGCAAATAAAGTGTCACCCCTAAAATAGTAAATTGGGTAAACACCACAAAAATAATTAAGTCGCCCCACCAAGGTAATTGTAATAAACCAAACATAATTCTGAGCCTCCTCAAGCCGTGTTCTGCTGCACACCCGAAAGAGCCTGTCCGCACTACGGCGGGATGCTAAGAGCATGCTTTTTATAGCAGATGCCGTATAATAGCACACCGCATTCGTATCGCCAGGATATATTAATTTATGCCAGAGCTTCCAGAGGTTGAAACTGCATTGCGAGGCATAAAGCCTTATATATTAAACCAAAAAATTACCTATGTTATCGTTAGACGTCCCAACCTGCGGTGGCCAATACCTGCTAATCTCGCCCAGTTACTGACTGGACAGACCGTTAAGCAATTAAAAAGACGGGGTAAATATCTATTGCTGGGATTTGATCATGGCACGTTAATCTTGCATTTGGGCATGTCTGGAAGCTTAAGCGTGCTGCCTGAAGCAACCCCGCATAAAAAACATGATCATGTTGAGCTACATTTTGCCAATCATAAATACCTACGATTTACCGATCCACGCCGGTTCGGTGCAATTTTGTGGACTGATGAAAAGGCCGCAAACCATCCGCTTATTTCATCAATTGGCCCTGAACCACTTACCAACAAATTTGATGGCGATTATCTTTATTCCATTTCGCGTAATAAGAAAGCTGCTATCAAATCATTTATTATGGATGGCAAAATTGTCGCGGGTGTCGGCAATATTTATGCTACTGAAGCGTTATTCTTAGCAGGTATTCATCCGAATAAATCGGCAGGCGATGTCACTTTAAATTCATATCGTAAACTTGTCGATGCAATTAAATCTATTTTAAAACAAGCAATCAAACAAGGCGGCACCACATTAAAAGATTTCGTCAATCCATCAGGCTCGCCGGGTTATTTTAGTATTCAATTGCATGTATATGGTCGGGCTGGTAAATCCTGTCCACGATGCAAAAACAAATTAAAATCTATACGTCTTCTACAACGTAGCACCGTTTATTGTCCGTATTGTCAAAAAGCATGAATACTATATTTTGTCACATCAATTATTTCATTGTGAAACCCATTTAAACTTGGTCTATGACCCACACTCACAATGGAACAATCCGGTAAACGTGATTGCATTAACTTATATAAATATTCTTCGTTAGCAAGATCAAGCATAGAGGTACTTTCATCAAGAAAAACCCAATCTGGCTTATGCAATAACACACGAGCAAATGTCACGCGTTGCAATTCACCCGGTGATAACTGTTCTGCCCATGAAGCAGTATCATATAAGCGGCTAATTAAATTTTCTAAATGACAATCTTTTAATATTTGTTTCAAATCTTTTTCTAATTCTGGATCACGCTTATCTGGAAATAAAATTGCTTCCGCTAACGTTCCAATTGGCATGTAAGGCTTTTGCGGCAGATACATCATCTTTTGATTTTCAGGTAATGTAATTTCACCAGCAGCATAAGGCCAAATACCTGCGATGGTACGAACAAATGTACTTTTACCAATACCTGAAGGACCAATAATGAGATAATGACGACCATACTGCATTATTTCATTTATATCTGTTAACAACACCTCTCCACGCGGCGTTTTAATCGTTACATTTTTAATGTAAATACTATTTTCTTTATGTTTAGAAAAAATTAATTGATTTTCTTCAATCGCATGCTTGTCCGCATCATTCATGTGATTAAGAAATGTTGTTAAACGACGTGTAATTGCTTGCCATGTTGCGATTTGAGTATACGAGTTAACAATATAAGATAATGAATCTTGCACACGGCCAAACGCTTGCAAACTTTGCATCAAGCCGCCAAGTAAAAAAACTTTCTCAAAATAATTCGGCAGTGCTGCAACAAGCGGCAATAATACCGATATTTGGTTATAACCCGCAGTAAACCAGAGCAATAACTTTTGTCTCATAATGATGAAGTACCAATTGTCTAGCACTCTGCCAAACAAACGATTTAATATACTGGATTGATGTTGTTCGCCGCGATAAAGCGCAACATGTTCTGCATGTGAACGTAAATCAATCGCAGCATAACGAAAGGTAGCTTCACGACTTTGCTGTTCGAAATTAAGCGGTACAAGTGGACGACCAATTTTAATGGTAATCCAGGACCCAAACACGGCATAAAGAACACCTACCCACAACAAATAACCAGGTATATATAAAATATAACCGCCTATATGAACGTGCATAACGCCTGAAAGTTTCCATAAAATATAAATGAATGCAAAAAATGTTGTAACTGAACTAACTAAACCAATAGTCAAATCAATCGTATTTATGATTAATGTTCCCACATCTTCTTGAATACGTTGATCTGGGTTATCAGTTTTTTCATCGAAATTTTCGAGATAATAATAACTGCGTTTATGTAGCCAACGATTAATAAATTGTTCTGTTAGCCATCTTCTCCAACGCAATCCAAAAAGTTGTGATAAATAAAATCGATATACAGCAAGAATAATGTATACCGTTGCCATAACAGTAAAAATAATTAGTAAACGAATGGTAGCTGCTTTGTTATAAGCTTGTAATGCATCGTAAAAAAAGTTGTACCAATAATTAAATGCAACATCCATTGCAATAATAAGCATAGTCATTAGCATCACAATAAATAGAAAAAAATATGCTGAATAACGCTGCTCTGATTTCCAATACAACTTGATCAATTCCCATGCGGTATAATGACGTGATTGTATGAGTTGATCCTTTTCCATTTACCTCTCCACTTTCATCCATTCGTTTTTTCATACTACTTAATTAGATGATGTTACGCACCCATTAAATGGTGTACTCGCATGACACCATGACAAATTATGCAACTTAATGAGATCAAGCTATAATCATTCGATCTTTATTATGGAAAGTAACAATGAAAAAAATCACCTGCACACTTATGTTGGCATTCTGCTTAAGTAGCTGCACATATAATCCATTTATTGATAACAATCGCACAACAGGTGATGCAACGGGCGCCATTGTTGGCGCTGGTGTTGGTGCAGGTGGTGTCGGATTACTAGGCGGCACTAGACCTATGATGGTTGCTGCTGGTCTTGGCGGTGGTGCATTAGGATATTACGTCACAACACTTCGTTATGATTCAGGCGGCATTGTACAAGCAGGTGGCCAAGTTTACAGTGTAGGACAAACAGTAGGGATATACATTCCTAGCGATAAATTATTTGAACTTAATTCAGATGAGTTGCGGCCACAAGCACCGCAAATATTAGACAGCGTTGCAGTCGTGTTACAGCGCTACCCAAACAACAATATTATTATTTCAGGTAATACCAGCGGATTTGGTCGAGCGCATTGGGAGCAACGTTTATCTCAACGACGAGCACAAAAAGTTTCAGCCTATTTGTGGTCATCTGGAGGAATTAATCAATTTAAAGAGCCTGGAAATGATTTACGTAAATTAAATTACGTTGGTTACGGTGACTATTTTCCCATCGCAGCTGATCTTACTAATAATGGCATAAGAGAAAATAGCCGTATCCAAATTACATCTTATCCAACCGATTGTGATTTACATTTAGATAAACAACATATTGCGTTGCGTAATATGGGATCTCTCGATGACGATGGCTTGCGCACAGCGTCTGTTAATAAATGCAAAAATGTTGGCCCTGATGGTGATATCAATGAATGTTTTAATAGTGATAATTGATATAAAAGTCGTTCACTCTGGGGTGGCCTTCGCAAAAGGACGACGTGGGGTTTTATAAAGACCTGATGTTAATGAAAAGGATGACATCTTACTTCAGATATTCATTCACCACAGACCATACCTGCATAGGCGGTAATGTAGTAAAACAAGCGGGTGAAACGTTTGCAGTTTCTTTATAAGTACAAGTACGATTCAAACAAGGTGCGCAAGAAAATTTTGCAGATAATGACACTGAAGCACGACCGGACACGCCGGTGTAATCAGCATTTGTTGGGCCAAACAATGATACGGTAGGTATATTAAGCGCTGCTGCTAAATGACCAAATCCGGTATCAACAGCAACCACCGCTTTTGCATTAGCAAGTAAAGCGGCCATTTTAGCAATAGTAAGACGCGGCATCACATCAACAGCTTTACTCGCATTACCAATACGAAATGCGCGCGCGACTTCTTCATCATTTCCACCACTGATCTTGACACGATAACCAGCTTGATGCGCAATCTCAGCGAGCTCAATCCAATAAGATTCTGGCCACTGTTTGCTTACCCATGTTGTACCGTGTAAAAAAACTAAATATTTTTCCTGTTCGCTTTCTACTTTCAATTCATCTTGAATACCAAAATCCGGCGCTGTCGTTGGCAACGAGTATCCTAATGCCAGCGCAAACAAACTGCGCATACGATGAATAGCATGTTGATAAAAATTGACTGTATGTTTTTGCTGATAAACTAATGACGCAAACGATTCGCGTGCAGAACGAAAATCTAAACCTGAGCGTTTTCCTTTCGCAAACAAACTAATAAAAGCACTTTTAACTAAACCTTGCGCATCTAAAATTAAATCATATTGTTCTGAACGTAATTCTTTTTTGAGCGTACATAATCCTTGGCGAGATTCTTTAGACAATATATTTTTACGCCAGCGTCTAAATGCAATGGGGATAACTTTATTTACCAATGGATGCCAATGCGGGATTTCTGCAAAACTTTCTTCAACTACCCAATCAAACGTAATACCTGGAATTGCAAGCCCGGCATCAGTCAATGCGGGAAGTGTATGAATGAGATCGCCCATTGAAGATGTTTTTATCAGCAGAACGCGCATGTTAAACATCCCAGCCTTCTGTTATCGCCATCACTTGACTCGGCGTTAAATCACGCATGCATCGATGATGTTGCAATGGACATATACGTTCAAAACAAGGCTGGCAAGCAAGATTAAGTTTCAAGACACTGGCCGTTTTAGATAATGGTGGTGTGAAAGTGGAACTGGTTGAACCGTAAATAGCAACGAGCGGCTTTTTCAATGCGCATGCAACATGCATAAGACCGGAATCGTTGGTAACAACGCCGGATACTAACGATAAAAGATCAATCGTTTCTTCCAACTGCAAACGACCTGATAGATTTTCACAACGCTCGCCCGTCAATTCCATTACTTTTTCTGTCACTGGTCTATCTTTTGGCGAACCAAACAACCATATGTCCCAACCTTCAGCCATTTTTTGATTTGCAATCTCTGCATAATATTCTTCTGGCCAACGTTTTGATGGCCCAAATTCAGCACCTGCACATAATGCTAAGATAGGACGGCCGCGCCAAATAGGTTTGTGCTTCAACAGTACGGCTTCCTGCTGAGTTTTCGTAATAATAAATTCGGGTTGCGGATAAGATGATGGCAATGATTCATTTGCAGCAACACCCAAGGCAAGATATTGCTCTATCATCAAAGGATAACGTTGTTTATCCAGCCTTCTACCATCATTTAGTAAAATGTGTCGCATTTCACGCAGCCAGCCTGTGCGTTTTGGAATTTTTGCAGCCCAGGGAATTAATGCTGATTTGAATGAGTTTGGCAGTACGATGGCTTGATCGTAGCGCGCGCTTCGCAGTTGCTTTCCTAATTTATAACGCTCAGCTAATTTTAATTCGCCATGTGTCAGCGGCATTTCAATGGCTTGCGCCACTTCTGGCATACGATTTAAAAGAGAAAACGTCCACGCAGGGGCGAGTACATCAATAGTACAGTCAGGATCGCGTAGCTTTAAAAGCTTAAACAAGCTCTGCGCCATGACAGTATCACCGACCCAGGACGGACCTATAATTAAAATTTTCTGCGTCATAGTTTTATTTTTGTGGTACAAAATTTTTGAGAACATATTCTGTGCCGCAATACGGACACACAAATTTACCTGTTTCTGTTTCTTCAATCGGTAAATAAACGCGCGGATGACCATCCCATACACGCTCATTAATCGGCGGACAGGAAAGTGGCAATTCTGCTTGGGTAATTTCACAGAAACGCTTGGTGCAACAAGCACCGCCTGAATCGGAGTCCGCTTTGTTAGTAATGTTATTTTGCATGATATTCTCTACCGGAAATCAACCCGGCGCCATGATACCTGATTTTAGGATTTGATACTATTATCCGGTAGTTTTTCGCTCACCATCCCCTTAATCCCTTCTTTCAACGAAACACGATGTCTAAACTGAATGTGTTCAGCAGCTTGGGTAGTTGTTGCATAAGAAGAAGGAATATCGCCTGTACGGCCTGGCAGAAAACGTAATACAGCTGACTTGCCACCAGCTTCTTGTAGATAATTAACAAGATCAAGTAATGTTTCTGGCTTCCCAGTTGCAATATTTAACATTCCAGCAAAATCATTCTTTAATGCCAGCCAATTAGCCATAGCGACATCATTAATATGGATAAAATCACGAGATTGTTTGCCGTCGCCAAAAATAGTTATCTCTTCATTGCGTTTATAAGCATCTAGAAATCGGCTAATCACACCTGAATAAGGTGAGTGTGGATCTTGTCGTGACCCATAGACATTGAAGTAACGCAAACCCAGGCTCTTGATACCATGCAGTTTCATATATAGTTTTGCATAATCTTCGTCATGCAATTTTTGCAACGCATAAGGAGAAAGTAATTGACCCGATAAAGGCCTATCATCTCGACAAGGTAATTCCTCCGTTTTTCCATATACGGCAGCACTGGATGCATAAACCAGACGAACATCACGCTCGGCTTTATGCACAGCTTGAAGCACGTGTAAAAAACCTTGTGTATTGACCTGAAATGAATAGATGGGCTCTTCAATTGATAATGGTACAGACGCAATGGCAGCAAGATGTAATACAGCATCGCAAGTTTGTACTAAATCTTGTAGCAGAGGAAATTCAAGTATATCGCCTTCGATAAATTCTAAATGCGGATGCGTCAAGTCTAAGTTTTCAAGGCGGCCTGAGCTTAGGTTATCGAGAACAACAACCTCTTTTTTTTCGCTCAGTAACAAATCAACTGTGTGCGAGCCTATAAACCCCGCGCCGCCTGTTACCAAAATACGTTGCGCCATTAGAAAAACCTGTCTTTTGCTTATTAAAATCTATTCTTGTGCTAGCACTGATAAAGTAAGCGGCACCCAGGTGCGATAAAGACTGATAGCAATGTAAATAAGCAAATAACCTATAGAAACAGATAGGAGAAGATGATTAGTTTCTGGATACACCCAAAGCAATCCAGATGTTGCCGCACCCCACAAGACAGTGATGCCAACCATGCCTATACGGACCACTTTATTATCACTTAAATAATCAACGCGAGAAGGATAAACATATTTGATAGGAACAAAGCTCAATATCGAGAGAGCTAACAAGATCACCATATTAGTAACACTCGTCATTTGCCAGAAAAACAAATAAAAGACAGCGATGTTCCAGTAACTTGGAAAACCTTTGAAGAAGTGATCATCTGTTTTTGCATCTACTTGAGTAAATTGATACGCAGAAGAAAACACAATCGTCATCACACAAAGCATACGCCAATATTCCGGTAACAAATTGGTTACCAACAAGAAAAAGCACGGCACAATTGTGTAATTAAAAAAATCGACAATATTATCAAGCAGAGCGCCGTCAATTTCAGGCACAGCTTCTTTGATTCTGATCATGCGTGCAAACATGCCATCTACCGCATCAATTAAAATAGCGGCAAACATTAGCCAAAGAGCTAGCACAAGATTTTTTTGATAAATTGCGAACAAAGACAACAATCCAACACAAGCACCGCTTGCGGTAAAAAGATGAATGGACCAACCCGCTAATCGCTGTAATAAATTAACTTTTCTTACGTTTACTTCGCTCAAGGATGCGACTCCTATTATTTTTGTTTGCGGCCAAAAGCACTGAATAACACTAATGTACCGAAAACACCCGACAGAAAAGATCCCATTATGACACCAAGTCGGACTTCTGCTAAGTACATATGATTATGTTGGAAAGAAAGGGTACCAAGAAAAAGGGACATAGTAAAACCAATCCCGCAAATAAGCGCCACGCCATAGAAACCTAGCCAATTTGTTTTTTTAGGTAATTGCGCCCATTTCAAACGGATTAATAGCCATGAAAATCCCATGACACCTATTTGTTTACCTAAAAATAATCCCAATGTAATTCCAAGCACAATAGGATCAAGCAGACATTTAAGTGATAAATACCCAAAAGATACACCGGCGTTAGCAAGTGCGAAAAGCGGCATAATTAAATAGGCGACCCATGGATGCAAGTCATCTTCCAATGAAAGTTGCTGCTGATTATTTGGAATAGTTAAAGCCAATATGACGCCAGCAATCGTGGGGTGTACGCCTGATGGTAATAAGGCACACCACAGCAAAACGCCTAATAATAAATAAGGAAGCATCGCTTGCACTGCAAAGCGGTTTAACAAAATCAATAAGAAAGTAATTAATAATGCAGCTAGTAATAAAAGATAAGACACATGGCTTGAATAAAATAACGTAATAATAATGATAGCGCCAATATCATCGAAAATAGCTAATGCGAGCAGAAAAACTTTAAGTGCTGATGGTACACGTTTACCAAATAGTGATAATACCCCCAGGGCAAAAGCAATATCTGTGGCAACCGGTGTAGCCCAGCCCTTTAATAAATCTGGGTTCGGATAGGTGATCGCAATATATAGTAAAGCGGGTACGATCATGCCACCCAAAGCCCCTACAGCCGGCAGCAATGCTTGAGATTTTTTCATGAGTGCGCCGCTCAACAATTCCCGCTTGAGCTCAAGCCCGACGATGAAAAAAAACACCACCATCAATCCATCATTGATAGTAAAAAGAGAAGCATCAACAAATTGTTTATGTAAATAAGCAAAGGGTGAATTCGCCAAAATCATTGCAATAACGGTCGCTGCCAGCAAAACAATGCCGCTTGCAGCTTCTAGCTCAAGAAATTTTTGAAGTAAATTCCGCATGTTAAGGTAAGTCAGGTTTAATGATATTTCCCACAGTATTGTGTTTCATCTAGTTATGCAATAAATTCAGCAAACTATTTGAGTTCTTTAAAGGAGCATAGTGAATGGCAATTCCAAAAATGTCTGATTTTGATCTGAAGGGAAAACGGATCTTAATTCGCGAAGATTTCAATGTACCGCTTAATAAGAATGGTGAAATAACCAGTGATTTACGTATACGCGCAGCTATACCCACCATTAAGCAAGCATTGAAAGCGGGTGGTAAAGTGATGTTAATGTCCCATCTTGGTCGTCCTAATGAAGGCGTTTTCGATGAAACATTTTCACTAGCACCTGTCGCTCATGCTCTATCAAAACAATTAAAAATGGATGTCCCGCTGATTCACAATTGGATCAATGGATTTGATATGGGTGATGCTCAAGTCGTGCTGTTGGAAAATGTCCGCTTCCACCATGGCGAAACCGACAATAATGTTGAGCTTGCCAAAAAAATGGCTCACTTGTGCGATATCTTTGTAATGGATGCGTTTGCAACCTCACATCGCATGGAGTCATCCACTTATGGCATTATTGAACGGGCAAAAATAGCTTGTGCCGGCCCTTTATTGTTATCAGAAATCGCTGCTCTTGATAAAGTTTTAGAAAAACCAGCTCACCCTGTTGTGGCAATTGTGGGCGGATCCAAAGTCTCAACCAAATTGGCATTACTTAATTCATTAGTCAAAAAAGTTGATGCACTTATTATTGGTGGTGGTATTGCAAATACTTTCTTGGCTGCTGAAGGCTATACCGTTGGTAAATCATTATATGAACCCGATTTAATTGATGAAGCTGAGCGGTTAGCAATTGAAGTAAAAGAACGTGGCGCCGAAATACCATTACCTGTTGATGTTGTCGTGGCTGAACGTTTATCAGAAGAAGCGGAATCTTACGTACGACTGGTTTCACAAATCGATGATAACGAGAAAATTTTCGATATGGGTCCTGATACTATCAAGAATTTTCTCCCGCTTATTAAAAAAGCAAAAACAATTTTGTGGAACGGCCCTATTGGTGCATTTGAAATTGATGCGTTTGCAGAGGGAACAGAGAAAATCGCCAATGCAATTGCTGAAAGCAAAGCTTTTAAAGTCGCTGGTGGCGGTGATACACTTGCCGCAATTGAAAAGTATCGCATTGCAAACAAGATTGATTATATTTCTACGGGCGGTGGTGCTTTTCTAAGTTTGCTTGAAGGAAAAAAACTTCCTGTGATTCAAGCTTTAGAAGCACGTATAGCTAAAAATGAAAAAGTTGCATGACCTATCTTCGTCGTACCAAAATCGTAGTTACATTGGGGCCGTCATTAGACGACCCCAATATGCTTGAGCGAGTTATTCTTGCTGGCGCTGTTGTATTCCGCGCTAATTTCTCTCATGGTCAATTAAGCATGCATGAAACCCGCATTCAAATGGTGCGAGAGCTTGCAGCAAAACATCAAAAAACTGTCGCTATACTCGTCGACTTGCAAGGACCAAAAATTCGTATTGGTTGTTTTAAAAATAAAAAAGTCACACTACAAGAAGGGAAACAATTTGTCCTCGATACCCAATTAGATGTCAATGCAGGTGACGAGCAAACTGTTTCTCTTGCTTATGAAAATATGCCGCGCGATGTGCGTCCAGGTGACACCTTGTTACTAGATGATGGACGTATCGTATTTAAAGTTACGCAAACAGAACCCACTAAAATTTATTGTGAAGTTGTTGTTGGCGGCGAATTATCAAACAACAAAGGAATTAACAAACAAGGCGGTGGTTTATCTGCTGCTGCACTCACTGATAAAGACCGCACTGATATAAAAGAAGCAGTCCGTTTACAAGCTGACTACATTGCCGTTTCTTTCCCGCGCAACGCAGATGATATTAAAGAAGCGCGTATCTTGTTAAAAGCAGCGGGTGGCAACCCTGGCATTATTGCAAAGATTGAACGCTCTGAAGCTATTACCAATATTGAAGCCATCATTCAAGCGTCCGATGCCGTCATGATTGCTCGCGGTGATCTGGGTGTTGAAATTGGCGATGCTGAATTACCTGCCATGCAGAAAAAAATCATCAAGCTCGCACGTATCGTGAACAAACCCGTCATCACTGCAACGCAAATGCTGGAGTCGATGATCACAAATTCAATTCCTACACGTGCAGAAGTTTCCGATGTGGCAAATGCGGTATTAGATGGTACAGATGCTGTCATGCTTTCCGGTGAAACAGCCGTGGGTCATTATCCTGATAAAGCTGTCGCTGCCATGGATAGAATTTGTCTTAGCGCAGAAAAACATCACAGTATTAAAATGGCCCGTCACCCAAAAGATAAACATATGCGTTATGTTGACGAAGCAATCGCAACAGCAACCATGTACATTGCAAATCATTTGGATATTACAGCGATCATCGCTCTCACCGAATCTGGCACCACACCTTTGCTTATGTCCAGGGTCAATTCAAATATTCCTGTTTACGGTTTAAGCCGTTATGATGCAACCTTGCGTCGTATGACACTTTATCGCGGTGTTTACCCAGTTCCATTTGATGCAACGCATATTGATCGCCGCATTCTTAATCAGGCAGCGATGCTTGAATTACAACAGAGGGACATTTTAAAAAATGGTGACTTAGTCATTATTACAAAAGGTGATTTAATCGGTGTTCATGGTCGTACTAATTCATTAAAGATTGTAACGGTTGGTGATTTACCAAATTATAAAGAAATTAATTAATAATTAACCTCTGCTGCAAGCGGCAGGGGCTCTATAAAATAAAAAAATCTCCTTCTGCATCCTCAACCACTATAATTTTTCGTACTTCCTCACTAACAGGTTTCAATAATGCAAAGCTCTAAAATTTTCTCAGATTTAAAAGAAGAAGAAGAAGAAAAAGAACGACCAATAGTTCGCTTCATGAACGAAAGTAAGCTACTGACAAGTAGCGGCACATTTAACGACTACAAGCCTGTAGAGCTAACCAATGAACCTGCCGCGAAAAATATAACTGAAGCAATGAAAGCTGCCGTTAGAGAAGTGGGCCCACGTGTTTATAACATTGATTTAAAAGGCCAAGATAAAGTTCGCATTATCGTTCTCGGATGTCAGGGCCAAGGCAAAGGCGTAGGAAAAAAATCAGCCCAAGAAGAAATAGCAGAATTAATCGGTGCTCTTTCGGAAGATGAAAAAAACGGGCCCATTTTAGTTATAGGACTAGGCGATAATGCTTACGATTATGGTGCAAGCGATCCTTATGACCCAGCATTGAAAAATTGTTTTCATGATATTTATGGCAATTCAAAACTGCGACATATCTTAGGAATTGGAAATCATGATAAAAATCTTTGTGAAAAAGCTTATTACTACAATAATTGGGTTAAAAGCATCCCTATGGGTGATGAAGTTGCTATCAATCAGCTAGCAAGTACTTATGGTTTCCAAGGCAAAAACAAAGAAGCACTCGATGCATCGAATCTTACCCAAGAAGAAAAAGAAAAATTGCAGAGAGAAAAAATTCAGCAGCGCATTCATGAGTTATCACAAGAAACAATAGACCCGGCTCAGTTATCAGAACAGCTTAATATGCCTTATTATTTTACTTCATTTATTACCGGTGACACGCAATTTTTTTTGTTGGATTCTAATTCCTTTGGTACAGATTTTCTTGATTTTTTTGCTGGCAAAAAAGATCCTAATAAAGTTAATCAATTTGAATGGTTAACCACTGAATATGCCAAAGCAAAATCATCTGGTAAAAAAATAATTTTTGCACAGCATCAATTTCTTTTTACTAATGGTAAGCGAGTAGAAAAATATGACACTCACCATTACCTTGATGCAGATCAAGTAAAAGCACTGAATAATCTTATTAAAAAAATGACATTGCTAAATCTCGTGCAACAACATCTCAATGATGGCACATGGAATGATTTTAAAGAAAAATCAGAAGATTTATCTTATGAAGCGATATTGGCTTTATGTAGGAATTTCTTTCAAGAAGAACATATTGCAATTTTTAAGGAAGCCATTCCTGAAGATACGAATGAATACGCTGAATTAGTGGCAAGAATGTATGATTGCTTAAAATTAAACCCAGATCTTGTTTTGTCTGCACATGATCATTACATGGGTTACTTTAATAATAAACTTGATAAAAGTGCGAAAAGAAAAATTTGTCAATTTACTTCAGGCGGTGGCGGCGGGCACTTACAACAACCAAAAAGTTTGCAAGGCAGGCCGTATGCAACCACTTTATCTGAACATGGTGTAGGCATGTTAATTTATGATGCAAAAAACCCACAAGAATTTCGAATGGAAATATACACGCCAGATCCCGAAGCAAAAGCAC
>DAIEGU010000070.1 GCA_027356065.1 Gammaproteobacteria bacterium | reverse complement strand
CCTACCATCATCCATAAGTAAACGCGATTCATGAAAGCAGCGATGGATTGTGCTTCTGTTTCAGAACGCAGATCATATTGGCGATTGTTTGGCAACATTGTTGTTTCCTATTAGTAAATTTTAAAAACTGGATCCCATATGGGATAACGGCAATGATTTTATCACATCAAGATATACAAATGAATTTTTCTAAAATAGTATAGCGAATTCTAATTTTCTATCAATGACAAGGACTTAGTTATGCATCATTTTGCGTCATGCAAAAAAAAATTAATTTATAGTTTTATATTATTCTTTTTTTTTCACACGATTGTATTCGCACAATACTTAAGTAATTCTGAAACAAGAGTTTGGTTAAACCAACATTTACAATTTGATCTTGCAAAAATTTCTGAAAATGTTTCTCCTAATGATGGGTTGCCTGGTGCTGTGATTGCTGCCAAGACAAAACATGATCCTAACTATTATTATCATTGGGTACGTGATGCTGGCATCACTATTGATTCACTCATTCAAGTTTATCCTTCTCTTAGCGTCGATCAAAAGAAAGCAATTAGTACTATTATGTTTGATTATTTGGATTTCTCAGCAAGGATTCAAAAAGTTAATACATTATCAGGGCTGGGTGAGCCTAAATTTAATGTTGATGGTACGGCATTTAATGACATGTGGGCTCGTCCGCAAAACGATGGTCCTGCGATGCGTGCAATCTCATTAATTGATTGGGCGAATATTCTTATCGCAGAAGGCAAAGAATCTATTGTGAAAGAAAAATTATATAAAGCTGAAATTCCTGCTGTATCACCTATCAAAATGGACCTTGAATATGTGTCTCATCATTGGAACGATCCTTCTTATGATTTATGGGAAGAAGTCAAAGGTACACATTTTTATACATTAATGATTGAGCGTCGTGCATTGATTCAAGGTGCAAAACTTGCTCGTTATTTAAATGATGAAGGGGCAGCAAATTGGTATCAAAAACAAGCGAAAGCAATTGAAGATGAATTACAAAATTTTTGGGACCCACTGAAAGGATATTTTGTAGAAACACCCAATCGAGTGGATGGATTGGATTATAAATATTCTAATTTAGATGTTGCAGTGATTCTCGGATTGTTACATGGCGGTTTGAATGATGGTTTTCTCAATTGGGATGATCAACGTGTTACTTCTACAATAGAAAAATTAATTGATGCATTTGCTAAACTTTATCCGATTAATCAGCGCAAAGAAATTCCTGGTGTTGCAATCGGTAGATATCCAGAAGATAAATACAATGGGTATGCTTTTACTGGCGGAAATCCATGGCCATTATGTACGCTTGCAATCGCTGAAGCACTTTATCGTTATGCACAAGTGTTAACAAATAAAGGTGAAAAACAGAAAGCAGCTGAAATTGCAAATTACGCAGATCAATTTGTTGAACGAGTTCGTTATCATGCGAATTCAGATGGTTCATTGAACGAACAAATTAATAAAAATACGGGTTATATGACATCAGTGAGTGATTTGACTTGGAATTACGCAGCGTTAATAACAGCAAGACAAGCCGTCGTGCAATAAAACAAGGACTTAGCCAATGATATAATAACTATATAGACTGGGTCCTGCGAATAAATCGCGGGACGACGGCCTTCTTAAAAAAATAAAAAAAGAGGAGGGTGCGCATATGATCAAGAAAGTTTTTCTTCTTATGGCTCTTATTGTTGGCTTTTCAATACTGACGGGTTGCAACGGAATTTGCCGAGGTAACCCAGATGATTGTTATGGTGCAGCGGATTGTTGGTATACAAGTCATAATTGTACTTCATGTTAGTTTAGTAATTGTAAAAAAGCCCGCGATTGCGGGCTTTGTTGAATAATTCGATATTGTGAGTTAACACGTCATTGTTGTATAGGTTAGGTAATTCGTTAGTTAACCTCAGTTATGGATAAGCAAATCCCAATAGATTGAAAGAATTGAAAATAAGAACGGCGCTTGGTAGATTTTGCCATTTTTAACCCGCCAAGGTTTTGAATGGAGTCAAAATGTTATTAGCGCCGATCGTTGAGATTT
>DAIEGU010000050.1 GCA_027356065.1 Gammaproteobacteria bacterium | reverse complement strand
CGGAATAACAAGCTCTTAAGAAGTTCTCACATATCGCGTTAGCGCTGTAGCAATCTTGTCTTCTAATGATCTATATTGCCAACTCATTCCTTTGTGGCCATTGACCATGATCACAAATGCAAGTGGCTCTTTTTCTCCGCTTGTTGCATAACCCGCCAAACTAACAACGCCTGAAATAGTGCCAGTTTTTGCTCGTACTTTTCGAGCAATGTTGCCCATGCGGCCTTTTAACGTACCATCTACACCTGCGATTGGCAGTGCAGAAATAAATTCGTAACTGGTTGGGTAATGATGATAGGCATAATCTAAAACTTGCATCATTTGTGCCGGCGATATCAAATTATTTGGAGAAATGCCTGATCCATCTAAAATACGCATGCCAGAAACATTGACGCCAGCTTGCTTAGATAAAATTTGTGATACGGCATAACTTCCATTTTCCCAACTACCAGGTTGACGCGTATAAAGCTGGCCTATTTTTTTGAAAAGCGCACCGGCAATGACATTGTCAGATTTCTTTAACATATCATTAATCAACATGCGTAAAGGTTTTGATGCGTGCTGTCCAACCATAGATAAATTTCTTGGTGCACTGGCAAACGTTACTCGACCATAAACATTCACACCCATCTTGCTCAACAAGCTTTTAAAAAGCTCTCGATTATATTCTGGTACGTCAGTAACGACATAACTCGCTCCCCAAGCAAATCGACCTCTAGGCATACATCCATCTATTGAAATAATGCTGCTGGCAGAAGTGGACAAACGGATAGAACAGCGTGATCGTCCAGCTTGAGTTAATCCATTTTTTATTGCTGGGTAAAAATATTTAGGTGAAGTAATCACTTCAACCGCGCGACCCGTCGAACTCATTTTGAATGGCAAGCAATTATGATTAATGATGCTTGCACTAATCGGCGCACCATAACAAGAATTCTTATCTTTACCTACCCATCCAGGGCCATAAAAACTTTGATCATATGCCGTGTTATCAATATAAACATTCCCGGCAATAGCTTGGATTTGCTGTGATTTAAGTGCTAGTAATAAATCAATTAAATCGTAGTAGGTCAGTGATGGGTCACCACTTAACACCACATATAAATTACCTTGTAATACACCATCTTTAACTGTTTTGCCATCTGTTAATAATTGAGTTGAAAATCGATATTCAGGCCCTAAATAAAGTAAAGAAGCTTCGGCAGTCAACACTTTTATTGTGCTGGCAGGAGTAAGAGATTGATTAATATTGTGTGTATATAAAACGTCGCCGAATTTCATCGATTTTACAAACACTGCAATATCAGCATTTCCATTGCCAGCATTAACTATATAATTTATTTCTTCGCGCAGACGTTCAGCGCCATATATAGGCGAAGCGCTCTGTCTCGTGACAGTTCTTGCAATCGTTTTTTTCTGAGTGTGATGTTTAGCATAGGCCGCACCATTGATACTTATCATCATCCATGACGCCACCAGTAAATAAAATAATCTCATTGAATCTCCATCATCTGGCGCTGATGCTTTTCTGTACAAATAGCCAGGCCGTACTTATCAAATTTATTGTAGATGTAAATAAACCAACGCACTCTATCTAATAAGTGTTTTAAGATACATTTTTTGCAGCCATGAATCCATTATGAATTGCATAGGGGGTTTAAATTTAACTGATTATGCTATACTGCCTGCCGATTATAGGAGTCTCTGAGATGAATTTAAAAGAATTTCTAGGCTTAAACTTTTATACCAGCGGTCTCGACCAGTTTCTTACTGGGTTTGATAAAACTCACCCAAAGCTATCTGCATCTCAGCATAGAGAAATGGATAAATATGCGCGTATTTATCGTCTGCGTGACAAACCCAGCGAGTCCAGCGACGAGAAAACATTCTGGGACAAATTTTAGAGTACTAGTGCATGCAACGATTTCTTAACAAACTAATCCCGTTCGTTTTATTTGGCATCGCGATTGTTGCTTTCATATTTGGCATTATGTTACTCGCTTATTTGTTTTTCTTAGGTGCAATCATTGGTGTTGTTTTATTTATCGCATCTTGGATTAGATCGAAATTCTTTCCTTCTAAAACATTAACTAAAGCTTCAAAACGAACAGGACGTACGTTTGATGCAGACGACTGGAAAAAACCATGACGATGGAAAAAAAAATTTTTCGTTCGTTGTTAACGCTTATTTTCATTGATCAAACCTATATAACCTTCACTTTTCCACTTATCACCTTGATTTTCTTTGATCCGCAAAGCCGACTTTTCCCTTCCGATATTTCATATGCTGCACGCAGCATGTGGTATGGGATGTGTGTTGCTTTACCCAGTTTCATTAATATCTTTTTTGCGCCTACACTAAGCGCATTGTCTGATGAATTTGGCCGTAAAAAAATTTTACTGATCGAAATTGCGAGTGCTTTTGTTTTCACTTCGCTGGTAGGTATTGGCATTTACACTGGCAAACTGAGCTTGGTGTTTTTAGGTTTTATAATCAAAGGTGCATTTGCAAGAACGAACCCCACAGCACTTGCTATTATTGGTGACACCGCTACGCGCGAAAAGAAAATCCTCTACATGGGATATTTGCAATTCGCCATTTCAGTTGGTGCATCCATAGGCCCTATTTTGGGTGGTTACTTTGCAACACGATTTTTATTTTCTCACTTTAATTTCTCATTACCTTTTTTCATAGCTGCTTTATTAGCATTAGCAAATATTTTTCTCACCGCCAAATTAATGCAAGAAACATTACGTAAAAAAATAGTTACTTCAAATCGTTTGAATATTGCCGCGATAAAATCTGTCATGATGCGGCCAGGTGTACTTAACATTTCATTGCTACTATTACTTATTCAATTAAGTTGGAGCACTTATTATCAATTTATCCCTCCTATACTTAAAACCATGTATCAGTTTGATGCGCATACATTGGGTTGGTTTATTGGCATGATTGCTGTTTGGTTGGCATTTACAACCAGCATTGTTATAAAAATTTTAGATAACTTCATGTCAGTTAAACAAATGCTGTCACTATCTATTTATTTAGTTTTACTCGGATTTATCATTACATTGCTTGGCTGCAGTCATCTTTTATCTGCTGGATCTTTGCTGATTTGGGCTGGCGCTATTCCTATTGCAGCGGGAGACGTTCTTGCTTATAGCTGTTTAACCGCACTCTATTCAAATGTCGTTACGCATGAGGAGCAAGGTAAAGTCATGGGTATTGGTTTCTTCATTGTTGCATCTGCCTGGGCCGCAACCGGTTTCATTGGCGGTTTTCTTATGAGTATCACACCGCTGCTTCCTCTCATGGTCGCACCTTTAAGCATTATTGCTTCATTGTTCTTATTATCCAGCAAGTTTGGAGAAAAATTAGTAAAAGAACAGTCAATTAATTCAATTGAAGCGCAACCTTCATATTAGTAACAAAATCTGGAGCGCGGGACGACGGCCAAGAAATGAAATGGAGCCAAGGCTGACCTCCATGCCAGGATGGTTTGTTGCATAAAATTCGTGTACAGCTGAATTATATCATTGTGAGTTAGCACGTCATTGCGAGCCTGCGTTCTTTGCAGGCGTGGCAATCCAAGCAATGTTGAATGGATTGCCACGCCTGCAAAGAACGCAGGCTCG
>DAIEGU010000133.1 GCA_027356065.1 Gammaproteobacteria bacterium | reverse complement strand
CGATGTCACGTCATATCAAGCGTGGCGGTAAAGTTTGGATTCGAATTTTTCCAGACAAGCCAATAACTAAGAAGCCATTAGAAGTTCGTCAAGGTTCTGGTAAAGGGAATGTTGAGTATTGGGTAGCATTGGTACAACCAGGCCGAGTCATGTTTGAAATTGAAGGTGTTACAGAAGATTTGGCAAGAGAGGCTTTAGGTCTTGCTGCAGCCAAATTACCAGTTAAAACAGAGTTTGTAGCGCGGACGGTAATGTAATGAAAGCTAGTGAATTACGAAATAAGTCAGTTGAAGAGTTAACCAAAGAGTTGCTCGCATTGTTAAAAGAGCGATTCAATTTGCGAATTCAAAGGGGTACTGGTCAAACACCTAAGTCCCACCTTTTCAGAAAGGTAAAACTTGGGATCGCGCGTATTAAAACTATATTAAAAGAGAAAGGTTCGAAAGTATGACGGAGCAAACTAAAGTTGAACAAGCAACATCTCAGCGTACAGTGACCGGCAAAGTTATTAGTAACAAGATGAATAAAACGATCGTTGTTCAGATCGAGCATAGGGTAAAGCATCCGTTGTATGGTAAATACCTGCGTCGTTTTTCAAAAATGTATGCACATGATGAAGAAAATACATGTCGCATTGGAGATATCGTCGTTATTAAGCAAAGTCGTCCTCTTTCGAAGACTAAGCGTTGGAAGTTGGTGGAAATCGTTAAAAGAGAAGAACAACAATAATTTTGCCCTATCTATATTGCTTTCTTAAGGCAATAAAAAATTGCGAAAAAGATGTTGTATTTAGCTTTTATTTTTAAATAAACGTGATAATATTGGCGGGCTCAAAAGCTCGTGAACAGTGAAGTTGGAGTAAAGCATGATTCAGATGCGAACAATGCTCGATGTGGCTGATAACAGCGGTGCACGTCGTGTCATGTGTATCAAAGTATTAGGCGGCAGCCGTAGACGATATGCCGGAATTGGTGATGTTATTAAGGTTTCTGTTAAAGAAGCTATCCCAAGAGGTAAAGTCAAAAAAGGTGAAGTCTTAAACGCTGTTATTGTAAGAACAAAAAAAGGTGTTAGAAGACCAGATGGTTCATCTATCCGCTTCGACGAAAATGCTGTGGTGTTATTAAACGCTCAGTTGCAACCGATTGGAACCCGTGTTTTCGGCCCAATTACGAGAGAGCTTCGTGGCGAAAACTTCATGAAGATTATATCGTTGGCTCCAGAGGTACTCTAGGTAAGCAGATTAAAGAGAAACGATCATGAATAAGATTAAAAAAGGCGATGAAGTTATTGTTATCGCAGGCAAAGATAAAGGTAAAAAGGGAACTGTTCTCTCGGTTGTTAAAGGCGGAGAGAAATTGGTAGTTGAAGGCATTAATGTTGCCAAGAAGCATGTTAAAGCAAACCCAAACACTGGCGAGCGTGGTGGTATTTCTTCGAAAAATATGCCAATTCATCGTTCAAATGTGATGGTTTATGATCCTACCAAACAAAAAGGAAGTCGAATTGGTATTCGCGTTCTGAAAGATGGTAAACGCGTTCGTTATTTTAAAGCCAGCGATCAAGCTGTCGATGTTAAAGAGTAAGGTGTGATTATGCCAAGACTGCTCGAAGTTTATCGAAATGAGATTGTGCCAAAGTTGAAAGACAAGTTTGGCTATAAATCTGTTATGCAAGTTCCGCATATTGAAAAAATCACTATTAATATGGGTGTTGGCGAAGCTGCTGCAGACAAGAAAATCCTAATGAATGCAATTGCTGACTTGGAAAAAATTACTGGTCAGAAATGTGTATCTACATTAGCACGTAACTCGATTGCTGGTTTCAAGATTCGTGAAGGCTGGCCTATTGGATGTAAGGTGACCTTACGTCGTGCGAAAATGTATGAATTTTTGGATCGATTGATTACTATTGCTCTTCCTCGCGTACGTGACTTTCGTGGAGTAAGTGCAAGGTCATTTGACGGTAGAGGTAATTATAGCCTTGGCATCAAAGAACAAATCGTATTTCCAGAAATTGAATATGACAAGATTGATGCTTTAAGAGGTATGGATATTACAATTACAACCTCCGCAAGTACAAACAAAGAAGCGTTTGCTCTCTTGCAGGCTTTTAATTTCCCCTTTAGAGAGAAAGAAGTGAGTTAAGACATGGCAAAAAAATCAGTCAGAAATCGTAATGAAAAGCGTCTAAAGCTCACGACTCATCTTAGAGCTAAACGTAATAAATTAAGAGAAGATGTAAGTAATGTTAACTTAAGTGACAAAGAACGCTGGGATGCTATGTTGAAATTACAAGAGCTTCCACGTGACTCTAGTCCGACCCGTCGCCGAAATCGCTGCAAATTATGTGGTAGACCTCGTGCGTACAATAGATTAACAGGTTTATGCAGATTGCATATGCGGACCGCGACCATCAACGGTATGGTTCCTGGTATGCATAAGGCAAGTTGGTAACGAATAGAAATACAGAGGTAATCCAGATGTCAATGCAAGATCCAGTTGCAGATATGCTAACCAGCATAAGGAATGCCCAAGCGATGGGAATCCAACAGATTCGCTTGCCTCATTCAAAATTTAAAAGTGAAATTTTAAACGTACTCAAAGAAGAAGGTTACATCGAAAGCTTTGAAGTGGTTGATGTCGATAATAAAAAAGATTTGAGTGTTAAGCTGAAATATTATCAAGGACGCCCTGTAATCGAAAAGATTAAACGCGTTAGTCGACCTGCGTTACGAATTTACAAAGCATGTGACCAATTACCACTCGTCCGTGGTGGTTTAGGTATTACGATTGTTTCTACTCCTAAGGGAGTAATGACTGATAAGACAGCACGAGCTCAGAAAGTGGGCGGTGAAGTCTTATGTACAGTTGAGTAGGAGGAAATATGGCAACTGCTTCGGTATCAACGTCGCGAATTGGAAGAAAGCCTATCGCTGTTCCTGCTGGCGTTGAAATAAAAATTCAAGATCAAAATCTTTCTGTGAAAGGGCCTAAAGGTAGTCTTACAGTAGTATTACATCCTTTTGTGCTTGTTACAGTTGATAAAAACGAAATTAAAGTTGAACCAAATAAGGTTGATAGTCGTTTAATTACAGGTTCAAGTTCTAAATTGTATCGTTCAATTGCAGGAACCGTTCGCGCCAATATTAACAATATTATTTATGGTGTGACTCATGGTTTTGAACGTAAATTAACGCTTGTTGGTGTTGGTTATCGTGCACAAGCTAAAGGAAAAGTGCTTTCTTTGAGTCTTGGTTATTCGCATCCAACTGACTTTGATGTGCCTGAAGGTGTCACGATTGAAACTCCTTCACAAACTGAAATTTTGGTAAAAGGCATTAACAAACAATTAGTCGGTCAGGTTGCCGCACAAATTCGAAGCGTACGTGGCCCAGAACCATATAAAGGTAAAGGCGTTCGTTATTCGAATGAAGTAATTGAAATCAAAGAAACCAAGAAAAAGTAAGCAGTTTAAGTAGTAGGTGATAGTAATGAATAAACAAGTATCCAGATTACGAAGAGCAAAACGTACCCGCATGCAAATTCGCAAGCTTGAAGCAGTACGTTTAAGTGTATTTAGAACACCACGACATGTTTATGCACAAATTACATCGTCAGATGGCGCAAAGACATTAGCTTGCGCATCAACTTTGGATAAAGAATTAAGAGCTACATTAAAAGTAACAGGCAACGTCGATGCTGCGAAAGAAGTTGGCAAGCTTATTGCCAAACGTGCTCTAGAAGCTGGTATTCGCAAAGTCGCATTTGATCGATCAGGTTTCTTATATCACGGTCGTATTAAAGCGCTTGCTGATGCAGCAAGAGAAACTGGTCTCGAATTTTAAGGGTGAGTTATGGCAAGTTATGATCAAAGTACTAAAAGCGACGGCTACATTGAAAAATTAGTTGCGGTTGCGCGCAATGCAAAAGTTGTGAAAGGCGGTAAGATTTTTAGCTTTTCTGCTGTAACCGTTGTAGGTGATGGCAGTGGTCGAATTGGCATCGGTCGTGGAAAAGCGCGTGAAGTACCTGTTGCGATTCAAAAGTCATTGGAAAATGCTCGCAAAAATATGCGTCATGTTGTACTCAAGGGTGGTACCATACATCACGAAATCAATGGAAAACATGGTGCAACTCGTGTGTTCATGAAGCCTGCATCCGAAGGTACCGGTATTATCGCTGGTGGTGCTATGCGTGCTGTATTTGAAGTCCTTGGTGTTAAGAATGTACTCGCAAAAATTGGTGGATCAACAAATCCAGTCAACGTAGTGAGAGCTACGCTAAGAGCTTTGGCAGATGTTACTCCGCCTGAATATATGGCTGCTAAGCGTGGTAAAAACATTGAAGATCTTATTGGACAGCAAGATCAACAATCATAATGAATACGGCTTAACTTAAGTTAACTATTTTATTGTTAGAGGATATGTAAAGATGCATCTCAATACTTTACATGCAGCACCAGGTTCCAAAAAGAAATCTAAGCGACTAGGTCGCGGGATCGGATCTGGTAAAGGCAAAACATGTGGTCGCGGACATAAAGGTCAAAGAGCAAGAGCGGGTGGTTATCACAAGGTCGGCTTCGAAGGTGGTCAAATGCCTTTGCAACGTCGTATACCTAAGTCAGGTTTTCGTTCACGCCAAGCTTTATACCGTGAAGAAATTTATTTATCTGATTTAAATCAGATTGAAGCTGATGTTGTTGATTTAGCTGCACTCATTCAATTTGGTGTAGTTAGAGCAAACACTAAAGATGTCAAAATTGTTGCCTCGGGTGAGCTGAGTCGAGCTTTGACAGTTCGTGGTATTGCCGTAACTGAAGGTGCCCGCAAGGCAATTGAAGCTGCAAAAGGAAAAGTCGAGGCGTAAATGTCAGCAGGTAGGCTAGGTGCAGGCTTAAAATCAAGCGGTTTTTCAGATCTAAAGCAAAGACTGCTTTTTGTGTTACTCGCAATTATTGTTTTTAGAATTGGCTCATATATTCCTGTGCCTGGTTTAAATCCTGTGAGATTACAGGAACTGTTCAACGCACAACAAAATAATATTGTTGGGTTATTTAACATGTTTTCAGGCGGTGCATTAATGCGATTTAGTATTTTTGCATTAGGCATTATGCCGTACATTTCTGCTTCCATTATTGTGCAATTGCTTTCTGTGTTGTCGCCTAGTTTGGCGGAGTTACGTAAAGAAGGCGAATCTGGCCAGCGTAAAATAAACAAATATACGCGTTATGGAACAGTGGCATTGTCAGCGTTTCAAGCAATTGGTGTTTCAAAAATGCTAGTTGCGCATAATGTGGCAATTGCTCCAGGCATGTCATTTTACTTTACAACGACGCTCACACTTGTGACTGGAACAATGTTTTTAATGTGGTTAGGTGAGCAAGTAACTGAACGTGGTATTGGCAATGGTATTTCTATGATTATCTTTGCTGGTATTGTTGCAGGTCTTCCATCGGCTCTTGGTAGAACGTTAGAGCAAGTAAGAGAAGGCCAGTTGCAAGTTATTGTTCTATTACTTATTGTAGCTGCGATTATTGGTGTGGTTGCTTTCGTAGTCTTTGTTGAGCGCGCTCAACGTAGAATTACGATTAATTATGCAAGACGTATGCAAGGTGGAAAAGTATACGCAGCTCAGAGTACACATTTGCCTTTAAAGATAAATATGGCTGGTGTCATACCACCTATTTTTGCTTCAAGCTTAATTTTGTTTCCCGCGACCATTGCGCAATGGTTTGGAAATACAAAAGGTATGGAATGGTTAGGTACGTTGAGTGTGGCATTACAACAAGGCCAGCCATTACACATGCTATTGTTTAGTGCCGGTATTATTTTCTTTTGCTTTTTCTACACTGCGTTAGTGTTTAATCCAAAAGAAACGGCCGATAATTTGAAAAAATCCGGTGCTTTTATTCCGGGAATTAGGCCAGGTGAACAGACTGCGCGATATATTGATACAGTAATGACAAGATTGACTTTAGCGGGTGCAATTTATGTTACATTAGTCTGCTTGCTCCCAGAGTTCTTGATTTTAGCGTGGAATGTTCCTTTCTATTTCGGAGGCACGTCCCTGTTAATTATTGTAGTGGTGGTAATGGACTTTATGTCTCAGGTTCAGGCTCATATTATGTCTTTCCAATATGAATCACTGCTGAAAAAGGCAAATTTGCGTGGTGGTGGCGGATTAGGATCACTTCGTTAGCTATAATTTCTAAAATATTTGGTTTGGAGTGCGATATGAAAGTAGGTGCGTCAGTAAAAAAAATATGCCGCAATTGTAAAGTGATTCGTAGAAAAAACACCGTAAGAATCATTTGCAAAGAAAAGCGTCATAAACAAAGACAAGGTTGATTTTTTTATAATTGAATATTACACTCATGCGCTTTTTGTATGTTTGTTAAAGTAAGTAAGAATTGTTAGGAGTGATGGAATGGCAGCCCGTATTGCAGGCGTAATAATACCGATGCAGAAGCATATTGTTATAGGGCTTACTGCGATCTACGGTGTTGGAAGAAATCGTGCTCAAGTTATATGTGACGCAGCAAATATTGATCCAACAAAAAAGGTCAAAGACTTAACTGAAGCTGAACTTGAGAGTTTACGTGGTGAAGTTGGTAAAATTCGTGTCGAAGGTGATCTTCGCCGTGAAGTTGCAATGAGTATTAAGCGTTTAGTTGAACTTGGTACTTATCGTGGAACAAGACACAAGCGTGGTTTACCAGTTCGTGGTCAACGTACACGCACAAATGCAAGAACACGTAAAGGTAAGAGAAAAGGCAAATAAAAGGTAGAAAATAACGATGGCAAAGACACCAATAGCACCTGAAGCTATACAGTCAAAAGCTGCAATTAACGCTAAAGCAACCGATGAGGCTGCTGGCGAATCTGGTGCAGCGGGCACAGGCGGATCAACTGGAAAAGCAGGTTCAGGTTCAATCGCAGGACCATCAGCTAAAGCTGGAGCACCTGCTGCTGGCGCTGCTAAATCACGCAAAAAAATCAAACGCCAAATCAGCGATGGTATTGCGCATATTTATTCATCATTCAACAACACAATAGTTACTATTACTGATGTTCAAGGTAATTCAATTGCCTGGACAAGCGCTGCAAATTGCGGTTACCGCGGTTCACGTAAATCTACACCTTACGCAGCCGGTGAAGCAGCTCAGAAAGCTGCTCAAGCAGTTGTAGATAATTTTGGTATGAAGAATGTTCAGGTTCGTGTTAAAGGCCCAGGCCCTGGCAGAGAATCTGCAATTCGCGCGCTCCATGCGGCTGGATTGAAAATTGTATCCATAACAGATGTCACTGGTATTCCCTTCAATGGTTGCCGTGCTCCAAAGAAACGACGTGTGTAGGAGATAAGAATGGCAAGATATTTAGGTCCTCGTTGCAAACTTTCTCGTAGAGAAAGAATGGATCTCTCGCTGACAAGCGGCGTAAGATCTTTAGACACAAAATGCAAATTAGATACTGCTCCAGGCCAGCATGGTGCTCGCCGCGGTCGTGAAACAGAGCATGGCGTACAATTGCGAGAAAAGCAGAAAGTCCGTCGTATATATGGTATCTTGGAGCGCCAATTTGAGAATTACTTTAAAAAGGCTACACGTCTTAAAGGTTCAACAGGCGAAAACTTATTGAAATTGCTTGAGCGTAGATTAGACAACGTTGTCTATAGAATGGGTTTTGGTTCTACCAGAGCTGAAGCAAGACAATTAGTAACACATGGTGCTATTTTGGTGAATGGTAATGCTGTTAATATTCCATCTTATCTTTTATCACCAGGCGATATAGTAAGCATTCGTGAAGGTGCACGTGGCCAGTTTAGAATTCAATCTGCACTGACATTAGCGCAAGCTAGACCAAGTTGCGATTGGCTGGAAATAGATGCTGCTGAATTTTCAGGCACATTTAAGTCGGCACCAGACAGAGATCGTTTGCCGCAAGATATTAATGAACAGTTAATTGTTGAACTTTACTCTAAATAAGTCACTTCTGGGATAGAGAGGTTGTTACATGCAAAACAATCCGTTTGATTTTTTAACACCTCGTGAAATTGCTGTAGAGACGATTTCGCCTTTTCATGCGAAGATTACTCTTGAGCCATTAGAGCGCGGCTTTGGGCACACATTAGGGAATACGCTGCGTAGAATTTTGTTATCTTCTATGCCAGGAGCTGCTATCGTTGAAGCTAAAATTGATGGCGTGCTGCATGAATATGGCGCTATCCCAGGTGTACAAGAAGATGTTGTTGAGATTTTATTGAATCTTAAAAATATTTCCATTCGTATGCATGGTAGACAAGAAGTAACGTTAAAGCTTAGCAAAAAAGGCCCTGGGCCTGTTCTTGCTGGTGATATTGAACCAGAGCACGATGTTGAAATCGTTAATCCTAATCACGTGATTGCACACTTAAATGAAAGTGGGTCACTTAGCATGACACTCAAAGTCGTGTTGGGTCGTGGTTATCAACCTGCTGTTTCTCGTATACGTAAAGCTGAAGGCAAAACATCTATTGGTGCTTTGCATCTTGATGCTAGCTTCAGTCCAATTCGTCGCGTTGCTTACACAGTTGAAAATGCACGTGTGGAACAACGTACTGACTTAGATAAGTTAGTTATTGATCTTGAAACAAACGGTACATTAGATCCAGAAGAAGCAATCAGACGTTCAGCTACAATTCTGCAACAACAGCTTGCTGCGTTTGTGGATCTTCAATCTGCGCCTTTGGTACAAGAAAAAATGTCTAGAGAAGATTCAGTGAATCCAATCTATTATCGTCCAGTAGACGATTTAGAATTAACAGTTCGCTCAGCAAATTGTTTGAAAGCTGAAAATATCTTCTTTATTGGTGACCTCGTTCAACGTGCTGAAGCTGATTTGTTGAAAACACCTAATTTAGGTAAGAAGTCATTAACCGAAATTAAAAATGTATTGGCAGCTCATGGTCTTTCATTAGGCACAAAGATTGAAGGCTGGCGTACACCTTCTTCCCATGATGAAGGCAAGAAATAAAGAGATAACTTAAAAAGGGTTTTGTTATGCGTCATCGTAATAGTGGTAAAGGTTTAAGTCGTACAAGTAGTCATCGTAAAGCGATGTTTCAAAATATGATGGTGTCATTGCTACGTCATGAGTTAATTAAAACAACATTGCCAAAAGCAAAAGAATTAAGACGATTCATCGAACCGATGATTACGCTTGCAAAAGAAGATACTTTGCACAGACGTAGATTAGCTTACTCACGTTTACGTGATAGAGAGATCGTTCAAAAATTATTTGCTGAAATTGGCCCATTCTTTAAGCAACGTCCAGGTGGTTATTTGCGTATTTTAAAATGCAATTTCCGTAAGGGCGACAATGCACCTATGGCTATTGTTGAATTAGTTGACCGTAGTAAAGTAGACGCTGCTTAATACGGACTATTTCAAAATTAAAAAAATGCCGGACTATTCCGGCATTTTTATTTTAGGTAGCTGATAAAAACGTCTGCTTCTGCTTCGTGATTTTTCTAACATAAACTATATCAATTATTTTCCCTTCTTCTTATGTTCTTAGTGATTAATTAAATTTAATCATTTCAGAACTTTAACTTTTACTCAGAAAACGCAAGATATGATCATTTGTTACTCGTCCTAACGGTTTTTTTGCTTACCTAACTAAACCATCTATTTAATTTATTGATTTAAAAATGAAATAATTAAGCAATCTTTAACTTTTTTCTAACAGAGATGAACTATACTTATAAAATAAAAAATATGTGTAAAACGAGGAGTTAATCCTGAGTAGTAGTCATTCTAATTCCGGCAGTCAGGCTTTGGCAGCAAGAACAATATATCCAGGTAACCTTGAACCATTAAGTGAGGGAGAGCTTGCGGCATATAAACGCCGTATAGAACGTTATAAAGAAAGGTACTATGTAAAGGAATATGAGGGTGAGAGTAGATTAACAAGTACTGTGACAACAGATAAAGAAGGTCGATTTAAATCCTTAGCTCGCTTAGAAGCTTTGTGTATTGCCCAAGAAAATGTTACGCCAGATGTTGTGGTCATTCACGTGCGAGGAAACTCGGAAAAACTTCAGGAAGTTGATAGTGAACTTATCGAAGATTTGAAAGACTTTAAAGCTAAAGATCTTAATGCTGCCATGTTTGTCCATAATCCGAGAAGTACGCAAGGTAGTTCAGGGGTACTACGTGATAAGCAAAACTTAATTGATGATTTGAATGCACTATATCTTGAAGCTTCTAGAAAATATCCGGGTGTTCCAATAGTAATAAAAGCACATTCTTTAGGTACAGCCATTGCTTCAGAATGGGTTGAGTCTAAATCTCCAAAAAATGTTTCATTTCTATGGTTAGGGCGAGGCTTAAGTAGAACAGGAGATGTTGGAGCTGGTTTTGTGCTGCCATCAAACAAAAAAGATTCAAAACTTGCTAGAGTTTTTGCCGGTGCAATCGATGGGGTGTTATCAACATTAACTTGGAAATTTAATACAATTGACAGAATTAAATCCATTCGCAGCAAAGGAATCACTAGTGTTACTGCGATTGATGCAGAAAATGATACGGTTATTACCGACTTGGGTCAGTTAACACAAAACTTAATAAATAATGCAGGTATTATTCCAATTATTTCGAATTTACAGCAAGACGGAATTTCAGAAGAAGCAAAAGAAGAAGCAAAAAAACAATTAATTTTTAAAACTGAATATGATTATCTTGAGCCACCTCGTAATTTGCCAAATTTCATTGAGGCAATGGGTACAGATGAGTATGCTGCTGAAGCATTTCATTTAGGATTAACTAATAGTGTGTTGACAGCGTTTAAACCTTATTACCAAGTATTTCAGAACATGGTGTCGGGAACGTCAGCGAAAACCAAAGAAGAACTAGCAAAAATCCTCGAGGGAGAATTAGCCAAGCTTGATCCAGCAAAAAATAAAGATGATCCCGATCCGAAAAAATTTCCCTATGAAGAGTTTGATAAGTATGTAGCTAAGTTTAATCGAATTGCAAAATCAACTCATAATATGCGTTTATCAGATTTGCATAATGATGCAGGAGCAAATGGGCAAGAATTTTATATCGAACAAGCTGTACAAGCCCGCGCATTATTTTTGGAAAGAAAAGAGAGGGAAGAAACAGAAAAACTAAACATGGAAATGGAAAAAATTAAAGAAATAGATCCAAAAATTGTTGAGGCTGAAATTCAATCTCTTGTCGAGGAATTGAATCAGTCTTCTGAAATAGAAGAAGCTCAACAACCTATTGAAGAAACTCAGCGATCTTATGAGCCAGTATCTAAAGAAATTGAAAAACCTGCTGAGACTGAGTTTGATGGATATATTAAGCAGCTTAATTCACCAGGTGAAGCTACTTTAGTTCTTCCTAAAATTTCAAAAGATTTTATTAATAAAATAAATGACTACAAGGACCTAGATAAACTATTGTTAAATTTGCAACACGCGTCTTATCCAAAACAAAAGACATCACTTTTTTCACGATTTTCTTCTACTACTTCTCCTTATCAAGATCAAGCAAGTGGATTTTAAAACGCTTTGAGGACTTTATTAAGACAGATAGTTCTTATTATTCTTCCACTAAGGGCGATCATTTGATTCATCATGCTGCTCGTTTTGGAATGACTGCTATGGTTCGTGAGTTAATTAACCTCAGTTATGGATAAGCAAATCCCAATAGATTGAAAGAATTGAAAATAAGAACGGCGCTTGGTAGATTTTGCCATTTTTAACCCGCCAAGGTTTTGAATGGAGTCAAAATGTTATTAGCGCCGATCGTTGAGA
>DAIEGU010000047.1 GCA_027356065.1 Gammaproteobacteria bacterium | reverse complement strand
TTATTGTTTATTAACCATATTTGAAATAAATTTTTACGAAACTTATTATAAGCCTGAATTATTAACTAGATATTAACCTAAATTACCGTCATAGCCAGGGCGTATGGCAATGATAATATTTATCAATTCAACGGTTTAGTAAAAAAAGCTATAATAGCCGTTTTATGGAGGAGCACATGATAAAAAATACAACATCAAACTACGGGATCATCGCTAAGAGTTTTCACTGGTTAATGGCCGCTTTACTTATAGGCATGTTTATTATTGCCTATATCATGATAAACATGGGTAAATCGCCTTATCGTTGGACTTTATACGATATTCATAAAGCAACTGGATTATTAATATTTGTTTTATTCGCGATGCGGCTCTTTTGGCGTATGTTGAATACACAGCCTACACTGTCACATATTCCAAGATGGCAACAACGGGCTGCAAAAACAAATATTTTATTTTTATATTTATTAATGTGCATTATGCCAATAACAGGTTTTTTAACATCGACATTAGGAGGCCATGATATTACTTTTTACGGTCTTTTTACCATCACTGCATATGCACACAATGAAGTAGCTTCGGATTTTTTTGGTCAAGCACATGAAATTATCTCTTATCTTTTAATCGCAGCTTTTTCTTTGCATGTGATGGGCGCGTTATATCATCACTTCTTATTAAAAGATGGCGTGTTGAAAAGAATGTGGAAAGCGAGTTAATTAAAATAGTAAGCGCATACGACTTGTGATGGCTGTTATACTGGCCGCCCTGAGGCTGATAGCGCGCCTCAGGGCGAACGGAGATTTGTCAGCAAGAAATCGATTCAAACAATTGATCAGCAAGAGCAGGTGCTACTGCAACAATGCCATTCACCAACGTATTTTCACAATTAAATAAAAATTTTTCTCGCAGTTTATTTGTTACTGTCCCTTTCGCTTCTTCTACCAATAACACACCTGCTGCAATGTCCCATTCATTTTTTGGCTTTAAACTAAATGTTGCATCCGCCTGACCTGCAGCAACTAATCCAAGTTTATAGGCAATGGAACCAACTTGCTTAACATCATAATCACGCTCAAAACGTTTCCATTCACCACGTTTATATTCTGATCTGCTCGCTAATAATACCGCACGCTCTTGCGTCGTTTTCGTATGACACACAATTTTTGTATTGTTAAGCCACGCACCTTCGCCCTTGATTGCATGAAAAAGCTGATCGGTAGCGGGATTATATATCGCAGCTGCAATTGGAATACCTTTTTCCACTAATGCAACTGATATAGCATACTCCGGAATATTAGCTGCATATTCACGCGTCCCATCAATCGGATCAACAATCCAAACATAATCACATTGCAAACGCGATTTATTATCAACACATTCTTCTGATAACCAAGCAAATTCAGGAAACGCGTTATGTAATTGCAAATTCAAAATTTCATTCGCGCGTAAATCCGCTGCCGTCACAATATCTTTATTTACTTTTATCATGAACGACATTTTTTTTTCTTGTAATTGTAAAATAGCTTCGCCTGCTAATTTCATAGCAGGCAAAAGAACATCGATTGCAGCATTTGCTATCATGCAATGTAACCTAATTTTTTAATTTGCTGAATTAACAAATCGATCGCAGCATGCGGATTCATATTTGATGTATCAACTTTCACTTCAGGCGCAGTAGGTTCTTCATAAGGATCACTAATACCGGTAAATTGTTTCACCAAACCTGCTCGCGCATTTTTATAAAGACCTTTATGATCTCGTGCTTCGCAAACATCCAGCGGCGTTGCAATATACACTTCAACAAAACCGCCCACTTCACTAATCATTTGACGCACGATAGCTCTTGCTTTAGCGAACGGCGAAACCAACGCACAAATAGCAACGCCACCGTGACGAGTCACTTCTTTTGCTACAAAACCTACTCGCGTAACATTGGTCTCTCTATCTTCCTGACTAAACCCAAGACCGCGTGATAAATGTGTACGTATCACATCACCATCTAGCAATGTTATTTGTCTTTCTGTTAATTCACGCAAACGTATAGCTAATGCATTCGCTAATGTCGACTTACCAGAACTTGGCAAGCCTGTCATAAACACAGTAAATCCTTGCTTATGAAGTTTTGGATGTGCTTTACGCAGCTCGGTGATCACCGCTGGATAAGAAAACCATTCTGGAATATCTGTACCTTTACGCAAACGATCGCGTAACTCGGTCCCAGAAATTGCAGCAGGCGTTTCACTTGGTGGAAATTGATCGATAGGAAAATAACGTTTTTGCTGATGACTATAAACCATTTCTTGAAATGGAATGATTTCCACCCCCATCTCACTTTGATAATGCAATGCTAATTCTTGCGCTGCATAAGGTTGATAAAAATCTTTTCCTTCGCGATTTTTACCAGGGCCTGCATGATCACGCCCAACAATAAAATGTGTGCAACCATAATTTTTACGAATCAACGCATGCCAAATTGCTTCGCGCGGACCACCCATGCGCATGGCTAATGGTAATAAACTTAACATTGCAGTATTGGTTGGATAAATCTTTACAACATGTTCATAACACCGTACGCGTGTGTGATACTCAATATCACCTGGTTTAGTCATACCAACAACAGGATGGACTAATACATTAGCACCCGTTTGTTCTGCTGCACGTATAGTTAATTCTTGATGTGCTCTATGCATAGGATTACGTGTTTGAAAGCCAACAATTTTTTTATATCCACGTAACTTGAATTCTTCGCGTAATGCACTGGGCGTAAAACGTAAATGATTAAAATCATAATGTAATGGCAGCGCAATACCATACACTTTTCCGCCTATATAAAAATCTTTCACTTGCTGATAAAGATAAGCAACCGCTGGATGCGTATTATCTGTTGTACCAAACACTTGCTGCGCTTCTTGTTCTTTATTCACTTTCCAAATGTCATTCACTTGTAAAATAGCTAACAACATCCCTTCTGCATCACGTAATGCAATTTCAGTACCTTCTTTAAGGTTTGCTACAAATTCAGCAGTCACATCTAATGTAATCGGCATTGGCCAAAGCGTGCCATTCGCCAATCGCATATTGGAAAGCACGTGATCATAATCAGCTTTATTCATAAAACCGGTCAATGGAAAAAACCCGTCATTCAAAATCAATTCCAAATCGCAAACTTGGCGCTGAGTTAATGTATGGGTAGGCAATGAATGCGCAATTGATTTGTAATAAATAATTTTATCTGTTGATAACATATTAGAAGATACATCAAACATTGCTTGTGGTTTTAATGCTGTAGATTCCATCGGATCACACTCCTTTACTTATGCTATTAGTAATCGTTACTTAAATAAATGTGTTACTAAGTTAAAACATTGCTTTCGTATTTCAGGAACAGCAGTGCATTCCCAAAATGTGCCTTTTGTGGTTTGACCTAGTGCATAAAATTGTGAAGATGATTGGCCTGCTGAATTAATCAATGCACAATCATTCGTTACTTTAAATCCTAACTCTAATGAATCGACCGTTGCTATTTGTTGTTTAATGAGCGAATCAATCAACCTGGAATTTCCCTGCTTATTAATAAGACCAGGCCCTATGCAGTTAATCATCCAATTAATTTTAATTTGCTTTTCAACTTGTGATTGTCGTTCACGAATATGAACATGGTCATTATTAACTTGTTTTATTCTACCGCTTATCACTTGTAATTTTTTCTCTTCCATCAGTTGATATAACAAGTCTGCAATTTTGTTGTGTACACGATGTCTATGTATATTCCAATACGGCAACACATGGCGAAGAAAACGTTTTTTATCTGCCACATTCGCTTGCTGCCAAAGCGTAGGAAGATGTTGCCGAATGGTATTTACTAACATTCGCCAGTCTCCCGCTGTTTGCATGTAAGCTTTACTCTTATTACGAAAATAATGCAGGAGCCCACGCAAATTGTTTGGCCATATTTCGGAAAAAATATACGGCGCAGCTTTTAATTCAGCATGCGGTAATGGCAAAAGACCATGTCTAGATATTGCATAAATTTTACCTGCATGTTGCTGATGATAAAGTGTTAACACGGTATCAACCATGGTAAGACCTGTGCCCACAATCATAACTGTATCTGATGATGGAATTTGTGCAGCCGCAGAAAAATTCCATGGGGAATGTATATAATTTATTTTGCTTTCTGCATTGGGTTGAAAAGGTAAAGAAGATGGAATATTACCTGTAGCAATAATCACCTTATCTACTTCAATGGTTCTTCCATCCGACAAAACGAGATTAATCGCATCAGCAGTTGGAATTGCATCAATAACTTCTACTGCCTCTTTCACTAATTGAGTCTTATTCGCAGAATGGGTCATTGCATCCAGCAAATATTCCAAATAATCGCCGTATAAAAAACGCGGTACAAATTCATGGCCAATGGATGAGGTATTACCTAGATACGCATGAGCATGAGAATTACTTTCAAGCCAGACGATAAAATCGCGCCGATCTTCTTCGAAAGCACTCATATCTTCCGCACGAACATTTAATAAATGAAAAGGATAAGGCGAGCAATAAGGATCACCCCTACCAAAACAACCGGCCTTATCAAAAAGATAAATTTTTGCAGATGTTTTTGCTAGTTTATTCAGTGTTGCAGCAAAAGCCGTACCAGAAAAACCCGCGCCTATTACGCCTATTCTCAACTCGTTCGTCCTTTTTGTTTTTCCTTGCTTTGAGCGCGATAACTTATCACGCACACATAAAATTGTCATTTATCAGGCAATATCTTTTTTGAAATGCTATACTAGGCCTCTTAAAATAAAGAACTAACAAAACTATAAATATCACTCAACCTTTATGAAACACTTTCGCGAAGCCTTTTCACACATCAGAGGTTTTTCATCTGCGTTTTGGATTGTTATCGCCGCAACATTGATGAACCAAACCGGCAACATGGCGGTTGTTTTCCTTGTATTGTATGCAAGTCAATATTTGGGATTCAGCGTAGCTGCGTCTTCTTTGTGCTTTGCTGCTGTTAGTGGCAGCATGCTCATTACAGGTATGATTGGCGGTGGCTTAAGCGATCGATTCGGCCCCGCATGGATAATGGTCCTTGCCTTATTCGCAAATGGATTAATTCTTTTTGCTTTTCCATTTTTTCATAGTTATCCGCTGATATTCATTATGTGTTTAATTTGGGGCAGCGTATTTGGTTTTTACCGTCCGGCATCACAAACTTTTATTAGTAATTTATCCACTGCCGGTATGCATAAAGTTACTTTTTCCGTTTATCGATTAGTTATCAATTTAGGCATGAGCATAGGCCCTGCACTGGGGGGTTATTTAGCAATGCATTCTTATACCGCTATATTTTTCGCAAACGGTATCGCCAACTTACTTGCAAGCGCCATCCTGTTCTTTGGGCTTTATCGAACCAATTGGTTATCTTATAAAAATACGCATGCACGAAAAATTGACCTTGGCATTAGATGGTTGAAACACGACTCTGCCTTACGGCTTTTTGTTTTTGCGATGATTCCTGTATCCATGATTTTCTTTCAGCATGAATCCACACTGCCTGTTGTGCTAGATAGAGACATGCATTTACCGCTGACTTTTTATGGGCTCTTATTCACATTAAATACATTGATAATCGTTTTTCTCGAATTACCACTTAATGTTGCGACCTTATCATGGTCTTATCGAACTAATTTTTTATTAGGCAGCGCGCTTGTCATCATCGGTTTTGCTGGATTGTACTTTGCCACATCAACATGGCATATCATGCTGCTCACAGTTTTCTGGACCGTGGGTGAAATGATTTTTTATCCGGCTGCTAGCAGTTACATAGCGGACATAGCACCTGAAGATAAACGCGGCAGCTATATGTCTATGTATACCACTTGCTCTAATTTGGGAATGTTATTGGGCCCTTGGGCTGGCGCGGTTGTGCTAGAACGCATTAATGCGCACGGGTTATGGCTTGCTTGTGGCTTGTGGGGAATACTTTCTCTTGTTCAATTTTATTATTTGCGTGAACCTAAAACGCTGCCTGTTCAGCAAGTAGGTGAAATTGCGTCGGAAGTGTCATCCTGAACAGGTGTTTTTTATCTGTGAAGGATCTTTTTCATTGACATCAGATCCTTCACAGGTAAAAAACACCTGTTCAGGATGACACTTCCGAAAGCATCTGTTCAGGATGGCACCGGTTTTTACCCTGCGCTAAAAGAGGAGCCACAACCGCATGTGGTTTTAGCATTTGGATTGCGAATAATAAATTGCTCGCCTTCGATATCTTCTTTGTAATCAATTTCAGCACCGTTTAGATATTGCAAACTTAACGGATCTACTAATAATTGCACGCTGGTGCTGCCACTATCACCCTCGCCATCATCTTCGTTGACCTTTTGCTCTACAACGGTATCATCTTCTTGTTTTTGCTCGTCAAATGTAAATCCATATTGAAACCCAGAGCATCCGCCGCCAGTGACATAGACGCGCAATTTCAAATTGAAATTACCTTCTTCTTGTATAAGTTCCCAAACTTTTGCTGCTGCTTGTTTAGTAAAAATTAATGGCTCTGACATGGATCACCTCGTTTAAGCAGGGCATTATAACAGATCAATATTCATTTGTAGCAAATCCTTTGGATGACAAATGTCCATTAAAAAAAACTATCAGAATAATATAAATAATTGATTAGATTGCCTGTAGCCTTGTCTTTTATCCTCGTTGTATCAAATTCATCACATAATGAATTTAGCGACCGCGATACCGTACTTTATGGCATCAGTACAGATTCTGAGTTTGTACATCTTGCCTGGAAAGGGCACCTGATCTTAATCAACAACAAATTGCCGGCAAAATTACGCATGAATGTCATGGCAAATCCGCCTATTGCTAGGGCGGGGGAATCTACTGACAATTTCACCATCCTGTGTTATATGTTTCAGACTCTGGATAAAAGCCAATACGAAGGTTTATAACATGATAGCCATCTTCGATTTAATTCTCATGGTTTTGCTTTTAGGTTCACTAGTAAAACTTAAATCTAAAAATTATCAATTAAGTACACGAATCGTTATTAGCTTAGCGTTAGGTGTATTGTACGGATTCATTTTAAAAATCTATCCACACAATTGGCTAGAACCTATTAAAACAACTTTACAACTTATTGGTCATGGTTATTTAGCATTACTGAAAATGCTGGTTGTTCCACTTATCCTGACATCCATCATTCATGCCATTGTCAATTTAGGTACCAACAATAATAACGTCATTAAGAAAATTAGTTTTCTAACCTGCAGTCTGCTATTAGGAACAACTGCAATTTCTTCCTTAATTGGCATTTTAGTCGGCCAATGGTTTGCGGTTGGTGAAGGTTTGCAAATACCCAGCATTGTTGAAACGCCTGCACATCCTTACACGGGTCTTTCCGATACATTGCTTGCCATGATTCCAAGCAATCCGGTTGCAAGCATGACGCAAAACAATACGGTTGCTGTCGTTTTATTTGCTGTTCTTTTTGGTATTGCTGCACGCATGCTGGGTGATACAGACCGCGAAAAACTGCAACCATTTAGTCAATTGGTTTCATCGCTGTTCGCTATCGTAAAAAAATTAGCGACTATCGTATTGCGATTAACACCATACGGAATTTTTGCTTTAATTTCCTTGATGATCATTGATCAAGGCACGTCATTGTTGCTTGGCATGTTGAATTTTTTTGCCGCAATGTATGTCGCCATGATTATTGTATTAATCATGCATAGCGTTATCTTAATATTTACCGGTCAACATCCGTGGAAATATTTCAAACATGCATTTGCTCCTTTATTTGTTGCTTTTACCACGTGCTCTAGTTTCGGCACTTTACCGGTCACTGAAGAAACGTTAAATAATAAATTCAAAACCAGCCAAACTGTTGCTGCACTTGTACCGAGCATTGGCGCAACAATCGGTATGAATGCATGTGCAGGAATTTTTCCTGCCATGTTAGCTGTCATGGCAATGACTATTTTGCATCAACCTATTACAGCATCCACTGTTGTGATGATTATGTTCATTAATGCCATCGCATCGCTTGGTATTTCTGGTATTCCTGGTACTGCATTTATTGCTGCAACAGTGACATTAACCAGCCTCAATTTGCCTTACGCAATCATTGCATTAGTTCAAGGCATAGACCCTATTCTTGATATGGGAAGGACCGCTGTTAATGTAAATGCCACCATGACAACAGCATTAGTCGTGAATAAATTAACAAAATCATCCTATGAACTGAATTCAATTGAAATGACGGAAGAAGACAACAAGGAAAACAAATATGTTATGGGTTAAAGCTTTTCATATTATTTTTATGGTCACCTGGTTTAGTGGCTTATTTTATTTACCTCGACTTTTTGTTTATCACGCAATGGCAACTGATACGACTAGCATTGAACGATTCAAAATTATGGAAAGAAAATTATATTATGGAATTATGACACCCGGCGCTATTTTGACTATTCTGCTTGGCATTTGGTTAATCAGTTTTAATCCTCAAGGTTATATGCAAATGTTATGGATGCATCTTAAATTAAGTTTAGTGATGCTTGTTATCATTTATCATTTCTATCTTGGCATACAAATGCGTCGTTTTAAAATGAACAATAACAAGCATGGACATGTTTTCTACCGCATCTTAAATGAAATCCCAGTGCTTTTTCTTATCGGTATTGTGCTACTCGTTGTTGTAAAACCGTTTGGTTTGGTTTGATTTCATGAGTTTTGCTTGGATCATAATCTTCAAAGAAACTCATATCAATAATGCTTCCGCCTACGAGTAACGGTGGTGCTGGTTTTGTCGGAGTGTTCATCTCCAATAAAGCAAATAATTCATCTTCATCCTCCACAGTGAAAGGTTGCTCTTCTTTCACTTCTTTCTTCTTTCCATCTTGATAATCCTCCATTATGTTTGGCAAAGTGAAAGACTGTTTTTTTTCTTCTTGATAATCATCCATGATCGCCAATCCTAAATTTATTGTTGGCGTATTTGAACTATTACTTTCAGGTATAGATTTAGCGCTAACTGACACTGAATCTGCGACAGTAGTAGGTATTTGTATGACCTCAGATGATTGAGGAGGTTGCTCTACTATTTCTATTATCGCAGCTTTTGCCGTATATTCTTCTGAACTCCCTACTTTGACCAATCCTTTTACTGTTTCAAACCCTTGTAATTCTTCAACTGTTTTAGCAGGGACTTGCTCTAACAATAATGGTTCATGGACTTTTTTAAATAAAGCACCTTGTTCATACTCATTCAAAAATGCTTGATACTCCGTCAATAAATTATGCAGCCCTGCTAATGTTCCGTCCGATTTCGAAACAATCAGCTCTAATAGTTTTTTTAAGTTTTGCAAATTTTGCGGAAATACCCACGAAGGCACGCTGTTACCCATTTGAACAAAATAATTATCTTTAATGGCTTGTACAATATCTCGGGTTTTTCTAAAACCTGCGCTGTGATAATCTAAAAAGAATTTGACATCAGGCCTTCTAACAAATCCATGTAAATCACTACTAACCAGCACTGCTTGCGTAAATTGAACATAAGATGAATTTATTATTTCTCGTAGCTTAGCATTCAAAAGTTTAGGAAACCCAAATTCAAACGCAAGCATATAAAGAATTTGTTCATCTGCTGTTTCTAATACTTTTCTTTTATCTTTACTTTTTAAGACATCTTTTATTGATTCAGCATGTTTTTCTAATATTTCTTCTGGTACTTTTATTTGTTGTTCTTTTCCTGCAACATCAATAAAACTAATTTCTATCCATTCTTTGCACTCTGTTTTCTTTTCTTTCTGTATTATCCAACTAGAAAATCTCCATATAGGTTCTTCGTTATTTCTTAGATAAAGATAAATTGTATTTTCTTCTATTTTTGCAGGAAGAGATTCATACATTAACTTAATCTTGCCACCTTGTTTAAGCAGCAAATCAAATGTTTTGCCTGCTACCACATCCATCACTGCCGAAATACCTTCACGATTATAGTAAAAATAATCGTTACCATGTTCACTTTTGATTGGTTTACTCATTATGACTGGAATAAGCAATTGATAAAACATACTGCCTGCTGCCTCTTTTACGTAACTATTTCCCGTAATATAGAATGCTAGCTCCGTAAACATCGCATGAAGAAATCCAACGGTAATTGCAGCCGTATTTAATCCACGTATTTCTTCCTGCTTATGCTCAGCACATTTATTAGCGTGGTTATATTCAGGTAAAGAATAACCCGTAATAATCGTGCGTAATAAAATTTCCATATACTGGCCATAAGGTAAATATACGCATAACATCTTAGCTAGCTGCATATTGATTATGTAATCCATACCACTTCTAGCATTACTAGCCATCACTTCGGTAATGTAGCCAGCTTCTTTAGCAAATTTTTTCCATTCAGCAAATTGATGTTTTGCATCATAATAAGGACGAAAAAACCAATTGACGCTTTCAGCAGATACATCAGCCAATTCCGGATGTTTTTCTCTGCAATCTTTCTGATGATGGTCATGAGGGTGATCCAACACAATTGCTTTAGATATACATGCCGTATTCAAAGGAACTGCAATCATCATGCGTATGGACTGACGCATCACGAACAGCCAAAGTAGATGATTTGTTATATGAGCCAAGTAACGTGCGTGGCGTTCAAAAGAATATTCATCCCCTGGCATTTCATCGTTTAATAACGTGTTATTAAATTGATTTATCAATGCAAGACCTGCATACAATCCAGTGGCTGTAGCTGCCACTATTACTGCGCGCTGGGTTTCTGGTGACTGCAGAACAAATGCTCTTGTTTCGTCACTAAACGGACGTGACAACATGTCCCGAGTTTGTGCAGGGATTTTTTCTTTAATAGCTGATGCAGTTTGCGAGAGTGTATCTGTACAAAAAGAATAGGCATCATAGATTTTAGTTTTAGCCCAATCAAAGTACTCCTTCATGAAATCGTTCCTTTTTTATTTTTTTCATAGCAATTTCGAACATAGCATTGCTTTCTTAAGGAATTCTTAAATCATGCTTTCGATTTTAGCTGGTGCACATAGGTTAGGTAATTCATTGATGGAATTACCTAACCTATACACCAGGAAGTAACTTAATTTTAGCTTTGGAATCGCGTCAGTGAAGCGTTGACTTCAAGTGACTGATCAAAAATTTTAAGCGTTTCTTCCAAATCTGCCGCGCTGAATCTGTTTTGATTAGGCGGGAACAAAGTACCGTAAGTGAATGAACCCACTTTTACTTGCTCTGGCTCTAGCGGCTCTGTTGGTAATCGCTTTGCTAAAATTGAGTTTGATGTCGCAGAAAGCAAGTTCTGCATTTTATTAAGCTGCTCACTAGAAACAGAATTGTCTGCATTATATTTTTCGGATTGACTTATAACTTCTTCAGCAAGCTTCATCATTTGATCTATAGGTAGCTGATATAAAGTTTCAGCTATATAAATATCATTTGCATCAATCAATGTATTAAATAATTCAGATACACTTATTTCTGTCTTTTCAGTTTGCGCTTCTTGAGTGATAGTTACTTCGTTTTTTTCTACTGCTGAAACTTTTACTTCCACAGGGCTTGGTTTTTCTTTCATTTCAACTGGTGTTTCGTATTTTGGTTCTTCGCTTGGAACATACGGTAAAATTTCAGAAAGTTCTTCAGCATTTTTAGTCACTTTTGGTTCCTGTTGAGTTACAGGATTGGTTGTTTCTGATTGCTTATCTGTCATGAGATATACATTTCCATAATCATCCCTACCTGCTTGCAAAGCATTTAATGCCGGCATTAAAGATGGATCCGTTTTATTTTCTACAACCGCCGACTTGGTCTCAATAATTGGCACTGATTGTTCAACTTTACTTTTTGAAGTTTCAATTTTTGATGATTTATTGGATACACGGCCGGGTAATTCTTTCAATAATGTTTGCGCATCTTTACGTAAAGATAAATTCTTGCCGGATGGTGATTTAGTAATATCTCTTAGTATCTGTGTTACATACTCTCTGAGCTCTGAATATTCCAAATAAACTTCCTCTGCAAACTTTAATGTTTGATTTGTTGTTTTTTTAAAAATACATACATCTCTCAGCAAGCATGCGAAAGAATCGTTGTAGTGAATAACGAGTAAATTTAATATTGGATTGAATATATTTTCAATTAACTCTTTTGTATTATTTTCATCATTGATTGTACTTATGTGCACAACCATCAAAACATGGGCAGCATAATGATTACCTGTAGCAATCATTTCAACCAAATCAATATATTCTTTGAACGTTATTTCATGACATCGAGGATAAACCTTTTTTCTATATTCTTGTATTGTTGCATGGTTTATTTCAGTTTTTTCAAGCAGAGGGGCATCAATAGATTTTTTTAATAATGCAGCAATGAGAGCGCAATCTTCCTTGGTTGCAGCAAGCAGTTGAGTACCTCTAATTAAATCCAGCACTCTTTTTCCTGCTACATTTTTTTGAAATGGATTTAGATTTTTTTCTTCAATTAAATCTTGTATCACTGCTAATTTTTGTTTGTGGCTAAGATTTCTATTTTTTAAAACAAGATGTAGCGCGGTGTCACCTGCATGAATAGATACATGTTTGCTAGAGCAATCTATTTTATAATCTAAATCTTTTATTGCTTCTAGTCTAGTAATGAGCTTTTTTAATTCATCACTTGCATTATTTTCTTTGGATTTTTCTTTTAAATTTTCTAAATCAAAAATAATAGAATATTTTTTTTGTGCTTCAAGAAAATCTTTTAATAACTTAGGTGAATCAGCAATAAGACCCAGCATGCGAATTACATCTTCCTGAGTCCATAATTGTTTTTGTATATGGTCATTTAATATATTTAATAATTCTTCCCCAGTATAGCGTTCACGTAACTCTTTAGAACTAAGAAGATAAGATAGAACAACCGGAGAATCTTTAGCTAAAACACTTATGCGAATTTTTTTAACGTCAGCATTGTGCTTTTTTGATTTATTGAAAGCATCAACTAATTCAATCAATTTAGCATCGTTATTCCATGTATTACTAAGCTTAAGCCAACTGCGTAATCCTGCGGTTGTTTGTAAAAAGTTATCCTGCAATCCTTCATGGTCTAAGTAATTTTTCAACATGGCATAGCAAACATCAGCCGGGCTTGAAAGCTTAATATTTCTCCATGCACGTTTAATACTATTAAAATAATGTTTATCTGCTTCGCTAATAGCGATTTCATGAAATAAATTCGTGAATTCTTTAGCAAGTAGAGTATTTTGTATGCTTGCGATAGCGTGTATTACTTTTTCTTTAATTACGACTGCTTTGTTATTGCTTGATAAAATATTATTGACGTGTCCTTCAAAAATATCCAGGTCCGCGCTAATTTTTGCAAGTTTTTCTTTTTTAAGCTTTGCTTTTATGCCTGTAACATAATTTTTAAAGCATTGTTGTAAATCAAGAGTTGCTTGCTCGACTTGAAATGAAGGTTGGTCGCGATTTTCAGCAGCCTCTTTTGCTTTATTTTGAGAGAGCATTTCATTTATAAAAATGCTCAAATCGTTAAACCCGTCAACTTCGTATCCAAAAAAAACAGAATCGAATCTATTTCGATAGGTTAAAATAAAATCTTTCACTGCCTGGAGTAAAGCAAGATTTTCTTCAAATGTGTTTGAAAAACTTGGTTCAATTATCCGTTTTTTAGTACTGGTGACCCAAATAAGACGAGAAGAAGGTAAAAGGTTTATAAATGTATTTAAAGATGGAGCAATCGTTGAGTCATCAGAACGCTTAAGAAGCTTGCCGTTAATATCAATTTCTTCAATTGTTATACTTACCCTGACAAGACTATTTGCTTCAGGCACTTTTACAATTATTTTATATGATTGACTTGCTTCTCTATATATAAATGAAAGATGCGGCATCTTACTCTCTCGTCTGAGTCTATGATTTTTATAGAAAGCCAATATACAGAGGGAATATTAATAAATTATTAATATAAGCAATCCGTTCGCCCTGAGGCT
>DAIEGU010000132.1 GCA_027356065.1 Gammaproteobacteria bacterium | reverse complement strand
AGGCAAAAAACGCCTGTTCAGGATGACAACCTTGTTCAGGGCGACAGTAATGATAAACACAAGTAAAATCCCACTCAGAATGACACTTAGTTACGATGTCATCGTTTCTAAGTTTGCAATCATTTGAGCATATTTGGCGGTTTGGCGTTTTGCCGATAATCGACCTGCTTCAATCACCATTTTGAGATCTTGCAGGGCATTCATAAAATCATCGTTCACGATCACATACTCAAATTCCTGTATATGCGATACGGTTTCTCTTGCGTCTGCAACGCGTTTTTTGATGACATCGGGATGATCTTGATTGCGTTTGGTGAGACGAGTGCGCAAATCCTCAAGTGAAGGCGGGAGAATGAAAATACCGATGGAATGTGGAAATAAATGCTTAATTTGTTGATGGCCTTGCCAATCAATTTCTAAGATGACATCGATTCCTTTGGCCAAGGTGTCTTCTACCCAACGTTTAGACGTGCCATAGTCATGATCGAAAATAGTGGCATGCTCAAGAAAATCATCGTGTTTTATCATTTCATCAAATTCATTGTTATTAATGAAATAATAATTGATTCCGTGCATTTCGTTGGGACGTTTGGGTCTTGTCGTATGTGAAATGGAAACAGTTAATTTGGGTATTGAGTCAACCAATGCTTCGACTAATGTGGTTTTACCAGCCCCTGAAGGAGCTGCAATAACATACAGGTTACCGATCTCTTCTCCTTTATTATTGCCCATGGTTATTTGTTCCATCTGCAATTTTAGCAAGAGGCTGAGTATCACTTTGTATGTTGAGAATGATAGCGCTGCTTGAGGTTTTGATATTGTGATTTACTATCCGTGCTTCACCGCCGTAAGCGCGAACGATTTCAGCTCCAACTATTTGGTCTTCGCGATAATCGCTGCCTTTAACTAACAAATCCGGCTTGAGCAAGCGTAATAAACGCTCTGGAGTGGGATCAGCGAAAGAGACTACCCAATCCACGACATCTAATCCAGCCAATACAGTCATGCGATGGTCAATGTTATTAATAGGTCGGTTTGGGCCTTTTAACTTCCTGATAGAGTTATCATCATTGACGGCAACAATTAAGTAATCGCCTAATTCTTTTGCCAATTGCAAATAAGTGACATGGCCTGCATGCAAGATATCAAAACAGCCGTTGGTGAAGACAATTTTCTTGCCTTTAGCGCGGGCTTGCTTAACGGCTTGCTCTAATTGTTCTTCATTAACAATACCGGTAGCGAAACGCGTTTTGCCTGTGAGGGCCACTTCAAGTTCGGGAGCGCTGACGGTTGCTGCGCCTAATTTGCCAACTACCAGGCTGGCAGCGAGGTTAGCTAATGCCATTGCACATTTTAAATCTGCTTTCGCAGCGATAGCAGCGCCTAATATGCCAATAACCGTATCGCCAGCGCCGGTAACATCAAACACTTCGCGGGCATAAGCGGGCAGGTGGATGAAGTCGTTTTGAGTAATGAGTGTCATGCCATCTTCACCACGCGTGACGAGTAAAATATCCATTTCATGGCGTGATAAAAGATCGCGGCCTTTATCTAGGATGTCTTGTTCACCCTTACATTTACCAACGATGGCCTCGAATTCTTTAAAGTTAGGCGTGATGATATTGGCGCCTCGATAAATGCTAAAATCAGTGCCTTTTGGATCGACTAATACGGGAACATTTGCGCGTCTTGCTTCTCTAATGAGTAATTCGGGATTAGCAATCGTTCCCTTGTTGTAGTCGGATAAAATAACAAGATTGGTTTTGGCTAAATGAGCTTTATAGCGTTCTACCAAACCATCAAAACCGGAAGTATTTAGCTTCTCTTCAAAATCCAAGCGAATTAATTGCTGATGACGACTGATTACTCGCAGTTTAATAATGGTGTTCGCTTCATCTTGCATGCAAAAATCATGTGACACGCCAGTGGCATCTAATTGCTCAGCTAGTATTTTTGCAGCTTCATCGTTTCCTGTTATTCCTAATAGAGTGACGTAAGCACCAATGGATGCAATGTTCAACGCGACATTGCCTGCGCCACCTGGGCGGTTATCAATACTATTAATTTTAACGATAGGGACGGGTGCTTCTGGGGAGATGCGGGCTGTATCCCCAAACCAATAACGGTCAAGCATGATGTCCCCAATCACTAGCACGGAAGCTTGATTGAATTTGGGCAATGTAGTCGGCAATAGGTTTTGTTGCATGTGGGTCCGCGTTATTTTAAAAATTGCGAGATTCTAGCATTATTAGCGACCTGGGGCAAAACCTTGTGATGCCCTTCTTCCTTTGAAAAAGGGGGATTGAGGGGGGGGGTTTATCGCCCCTTGCAAAACCCAACCTGATCACGCAAGATTAGCCTCTTTTTACAATAGGGCAGCTGTACGTGCGTTACCTTTATAGCGTGTTGTTTTATCTACTTCTTCCTCTTCTTTTTATACGTTTATGGTGGCGTTCTCGTCGAATGCCCGCGTATAGAGAACGCATATGGGAGCGGATAGGTTATTATCCTTTCAAGTTGGATAAATGCATTTGGGTGCACGCTGTTTCTATGGGTGAAACGTTGGCTGCCGTGCCGCTGATTAAAGCTTTGCAGGAGCGTTATCCTCATTTGCCTATTGTAGTAACAACGATGACACCAACCGGTGCTGAGCAGGTGAAAAAATCATTTGCTGATAGCGTTAAGCATGTTTATGTCCCTTACGATTTTCCCGGTGCAGTAAACCGTTTTTTGCGAGCGATGAATCCAGTGATAGGTATTATTATGGAAACAGAAATGTGGCCTAATTTGTTATCTGCCATGCAGCAAAAAAATATTCCGGTTTGTCTTTTAAATGCGCGCTTGTCAGAAAAATCTGCGCGTGGTTATGCCCGCATTTCAAGTTTGACGCGTAAAATGCTTTCTTGTATTTGCACCATTGCAGCACATGGTCATAAAGATGCGGCGCGTTTTATTGAATTAGGTGCTGATGAAAAATATGTTGTCGTCACAGGCAATCTTAAATTTGATTTACAACTGACAGAAGATTTAATTGCAAATAGTAATGTGTTGCGCCAGCAATTAGGAGGTAACCGTTTTATTTGGATTGCTGCAAGCACACATGAAGGTGAAGAAGAAATTGTTCTTGCTGCACATAAAAAGGTACTTAAACAAAATAAAGATGCTCTTTTAATTTTAGTGCCGCGTCATCCAGATCGGTTTAATACGGTTACCAATTTGATTCAACAAAATGATTTAATATTAGCAAGACGTAGTCATCAAGATGTTTGCCTGCCTGAAACTAATGTTTACTTAGGCGATACGATGGGAGAATTGTTGGTGATGTACGGTGCATGTGATGTTGCGTTTGTTGGTGGAAGTTTGATACCACGTGGCGGACATAACATGTTAGAACCCGGTGCTTTAGCAAAACCCATTCTAACGGGCCCGCATGTGTTTAATTTTGCTGAAATCAGTGACATGTTTATTGCATCAAATGCACTCATCAAAGTGCAAGATGCGGATGATCTTGCGCAACAATTGCAAAAATTAATGCAAGATGAAACGTTGCGACAAACTTATGGTACACGCGCATTGAATGTTGTTGCGGCAAATCGTGGCGCATTAACAAAACAATTACAATTAGTCGAAAAATTTTTGGTTAATTAATTATTTTTAAAAATTTCAATATTAAAACGAGAGAAATAATTATGGCTTTAACTCGATTTATAAATCATTTATTAGAAAAAGAAAGAAAATTATCTGAAAGTAAATTGAAAGAAGGAATTGTTAATGAGGGTTCAGATAATGATGCTCAAGAGGAAAAATTAGAAACGGTTAAAATTGATATTGCGACAGTGAAACGATCCGTATTCAGTTTAGCGCAAATGATATCGGATGAATGCGCAAAAGTTGAAGCGGAGTTATCACGTGATACGGTTTTGAATACGATTGCAGATGTGGCTAATCGATTATTTAAACACAAAGATACATTTGCCGGTAAATTAAAATCTGTTACAAGCATGAAATCACCAAAATTATTTGATTGCGGTATGACTTTATCATCCGCACCAGCAGAGTTTCGTGCAGCTTTATATTCTGCAAAAGAAATTGGTGAAGTGTTTAAAAACGATGAAATCAAAAAAATCGCAAATAAAGTGATTAACTTATTTAATTTATCGAACCCGAGTCTAGAACAAGGTAAGTTCCAGCAATTAGAAATTCAATTGCAGCAAGAGCTTGCCATTGTTATACAGTATTCAGCTCCTCGCACGACTATTTAAGCGGATTGACGCTCATCGACGTAAGTTAACGGTGTAGCGTCATTTTCTAAATAACTAATGGGTTTTACTTTTGCGCTGTGTGCAAAGTCAGACGGTGCAATAAAACCAATTGAATTGTAATCAATTAATGCACCAATGGATTTGAAACAAGCATAGGCATATTCGGAACAAATAAAACTACGTGTGGTTGTTTTATCAATGGGTTCACTTGGGAGTCCTAATGCATATTTGCTAATTCGTGTAGCGATATGTGCAATTTCTTCTGCGCGATAAGGAAAGCCTAATAGATCAATGGCAAAGCGCGATAAGTTCGCAATATTTTCTGGCCTGACATCTTGATGACGTGCGATTAATAATCGTCCTGCGTATCCTTTACCGCTGCCATTATAATCACGCACATAATTACTAAGTGGCACTGTACGTACACCTATGCTTTCTACACTTTCTAACACCATAATGCGATCAATCGCATCAATTCGTAAGATAAATGCAACATGGCTCCAAATACTACGAGTTGCTGTTTGTATGAGCGATGAAAAAACAGATGTACCTGAGCATAATAAAATGTCGCCAGAGCGGATGTCATTGCGTAAAGCATGATAGTGCTTGCTAGGTAAATGAGAGAATTCTTCCATGAGTGGTGCTCCTTTGATATTTGTCTACTGTATCGCAGAAGTTATTGGCTAGGTTAACCCTTTCCGAAGTTCCCCTCTGCCTCTCACTCCCTCCATCCTAGCGCTCAGGGGGTACAACTAATCTTTTAAAGTCCGCTGCACAAACTGCAAATCAACAAATGCTTTTTTCTTATCTGCAGGACTACGTAATAAATAAGCAGGATGATAAGTAATAATAAGTGGCGTTTTGTTATCGCCATATTGATGAAGTTTATTTCTTAAAGATTCAAGCGATGATTTAGTTTTTAAAAGATAATGCGCAGCAATTCTACCCACTGCTAATAATAATTGCGGATTAATGAGAGAAATTTGCTGATTAAGAAAACCAGTACAAAGTGCAACTTCATCTGCCTGCGGATCACGATTGTTGGGCGGTCTACATTTTAAAATGTTTGCAATATACACATCGCTGCGCTGCAATGACATGGTTTTTAGCATGGCAGTGAGTAATTGACCAGCACGTCCAACAAATGGCTCACCTTGTTTATCTTCATTAAAACCAGGTGCTTCACCTATGATCATGAGTTTAGCTGAACGATTGCCTACACCAAAAACAGTTTGAGTGCGCGTTGTATGTAATGCGCATGCTGTGCAATTTGAAACAGTTGTTGCTAA
>DAIEGU010000046.1 GCA_027356065.1 Gammaproteobacteria bacterium | reverse complement strand
TAGTTTCTTGAGTTTAAATTGATTAGAATGCAGAGTTAATGTTATTTTGAAACTGTTTTTCACAAAGGAACCGGATCAATGCTGAAAAAGTTACGCGGTGTATTTTCTAACGATTTATCAATCGACCTGGGAACAGCAAACACACTTATTTATGTACGCGGTAAAGGAATCATTTTAAATGAACCTTCTGTTGTTGCTATCCGTCAAAGCATAGAAATGCCGGGGCAAAAAGTGGTTGTCGCTGTTGGAAGTGAAGCGAAGCTGATGTTAGGTCGTACGCCGGGAAATATTAGCGCTATTCGTCCAATGAAAGATGGCGTTATTGCTGATTTTTACGTAACAGAGAAAATGTTACAGCACTTTATTCATAAAGTGCATGAAAACCGTTTCTTACGTCCAAGTCCACGCGTTTTAGTCTCCGTACCATGTGGCTCGACTCAAGTTGAACGACGAGCAATTAGAGAATCAGCTATTAGTGCCGGAGCACGTGAAGTTTTCTTACTTGAAGAACCAATGGCTGCAGCAATGGGTGCTGGTATGCCGGTTGAAGAACCACGTGGTTCCATGGTGGTTGATATTGGTGGTGGTACAACTGAAGTCGCCATCATCTCATTAAATGGTATTGTTTATTCTGCTTCTGTACGTATTGGCGGTGATCGATTTGATGAATCTATCGTTAGTTATGTTCGTCGTAATTACGGTATCTTGATTGGTGAATCCACAGCTGAACGTATTAAACATGAAATTGGCTTGGCTTATCCTGCTAACCAAATGCTGCAAATGGAAGTTCGTGGCCGTAATCTTGCTGAAGGTATTCCTCGCAGCTTTACTATTACCAGTAATGAAGTACTTGAAGCATTACAAGAACCATTGTCTGGTATTTTAGGCGCTGTTCGTGCTGCATTAGAACAAGCTCCGCCAGAATTGGCGGCTGATATTGCTGAGCGCGGCATGGTTTTAACAGGTGGTGGCGCGTGCTTACGCAATATAGATCGATTATTTATGGAAGAAACAGGTTTGCCTGTCATTATTGCTGATGAACCGCTTACTTGCGTTGCTCGCGGTGGTGGTAAAGCATTAGAAATGATAGAAACATCGGGCGTAGATTTCCTATTAAAGGAATAAACTTCTGTCGCGAAATTCATCCTTCACAGGTCGTTTTTTTGCCTGTGAAGTATCTAATGCTAATGGAAAAGTCCTTCGCAGACTAAAAAATAGTCTGCTCAGAATGATAAAAGTTATTTTTAAAGTGGGGGTATAAGCTATTCGTTCTATATTTACCCGCGAGTCACAATCTGGTTTAAGAGCGTTCTTTTTGATTGCTCTTGCTATTGCTTTAATGGTGATGGACAAGCGTTCCGAAAATTTTTCATCCATTAGAGCTGCAATGTCATTACCTATTGCGCCTTTTCAATATATGGTGGGGTTGCCTGCTAAGTTTGTTGATAACGTAAAAATAATGTTTATTACACATGACAATCTGATTAAAGAAAATTTAAGATTAAAAGCTGATCAATTGGTTTTGCGTGCTCAATTACAACGATTATTAGCCATTGAATCAGAAAATAATTATTTAAAAGCATTGTTACAATCATCCCGTCAAGTCAAAGGTAAAACACTGATTGCTGAATTATTGGCTGTCACATCTGAGCCATTTGTTAATCAAGTGATATTAGATAAAGGTGCCAAAGATGGTGTGTATGTGGGGCAGCCGGTATTAGATGCAAGTGGTGTAATGGGACAAGTAACGCAAGCAGGCCCCATTACTAGCCGAGTATTATTAGTGAATGATCCGCGCAGTGGAATTGCCGTGCAAAATGCCAGAAATGGTGTGCGTGCAATTGCAACAGGCGATAGTTATTCTGGTAAGGTGAAATTAATGTATGTGCCAAAAACAGCTGACATTCGTGAAAGCGATGTTTTTGTTACATCAGGATTGGGTGATCATTATCCAGAAGGATATCCAGTAGGCAAAGTCCTTAAAGTGGAAAAAGATCCTACGCATCAATTTGCCACTATTTATTTACAACCTAGTGCACATCTGGATAGCAGCCGTCAGGTTTTATTAGTTTGGTATCAGAAAAATGCATAGCTGGTTTGCGATTTTTATAACATTAATGGTAGCGCTTGTTCTGGCATTTTTACCCATGCCTGAGTGGGCCATGTGGATGCGGCCAGCATGGGTGTTGTTGGTATTAATTTATTGGGCGATGACGGTTCCTTCGCGAGTGAGTGTGGGTACTGCTTGGTTATCAGGTTTGGTGATTGACCTTTTAAATGGAACATTGTTGGGTGAACATGCTCTTGCTTGTACAGTCGTTATTTATTTTGTTTCAAGAATGCATTTGCGATTATGTATGTATCCAGTCCCTCAGCAAGGCATTATGGTTTTATTTTTTGTTTTAACGTATCAATTTATCATTTATTGCATTCAAGGATTTGTCGGACAACTGCCTGGTAGCCAATTGTATTGGCTTTCATCCATTACCAGTATGTTGCTTTGGCCTTGGCTTTTTGTTCTGATGCGCGATTTTCGTCGTCGATTTAAAATCGCGTAATGAGAGGGATGCTATGAAAATCTTTTTGGCGAGCACCGCCAGAAAATTAGGATATGTGTTTGCAGCATTAGTCATTATTGCTGCCATCTTTATTAGCGTTACCCGCCTAACAGCCCCTTTGCTTGAAAAACATAAAACTGATTTTGAAAATTGGGCCAGTCAATTATTGGAAGCGTCTGTTACTATAGATAAAGTCAAAGTAACCTGGTATCGCTATCAACCTGATATTAGTTTGGAACAGGTTACTGTATTAGATAAAAATACAAAGAAACCCAATTTACAAATTAAAGAAGTTAGCATCTTTTTTTCTCTGCTAAAAAGCCTCTGGTATTTTAAGCCTGTGCCTAATGGCATTATGATTAATGGCAGTGAGGTCAATATTCATCAGACGCCTAATGGTCAATACGCTGTACAAGGTTTTCCTATGTTTGGCGGATTTAAACAACCATTACAGTCGGAAAGTAAAATGTCAGATGTAATGGCATGGTTAGCAACGCAGCCGCATATTATTTTGGAAAATGTCGATGTACATTATACTGATTCACAAAATGTTAACCGTTTTGTAACGCTTTATCATTTGAGTTTGGCAAATAATGGAGAGCAGCATTCCATTTCTGGCAAAGCAGTTCTTCATCAAGAAATTCCTACTGAAGTTACAACCGCCGTTACCTGGACTGGCAATGAAGTCGATTTAAACAAAATTAAAGCCAATCTTTATTTATATGTTTCAGGATTTTCACTGCCACAATGGTTTCAAGGAAAAACATGGGATGTCTGGCAAATTAAAGATGGTATTGCGAGTGCAAAAATATGGGCAGCGTGGGATTTAGGCGCATTTCGTAGTATTCAAAGCACCTTTCAATTTTATGCCTTAAATTTATTATCTGCAGCTGATAAAACAGAGCATAAAATTAATCGTTTAAGTGGAACAGTTGGGTGGAAGCATGAGGCAAATTCAAATCAGCAAATATTTGCAGGGAACGATATTTTAATCGATTTACCATCTCATCTATGGCCAGTTACCAATTTTTACATAACCACGCAGCAAGATGAAAGCGGTACGCTAAAACCGAAAGAAGTTAATTTGGGTTATGTTGATATAAGCGATGTACAATCATTTTTATTTTCTACTCCTTCTTACTTATCAAGCACTACAAAAAATTATTTAACAGAATTTAAACCTAGCGGTTCACTGCAAAATCTAACAATGACTTTACTTGATGTTGGTCAAGTTTCATTGAGCACTGACTTTGCTAATTTAAGTTTTTCAGAGGCGCATACAATACCTGGTATGAAGAACCTGACAGGTAGTTTGAAATGGAATGGTATACAAGGTGATGCAATATTACATAGCGAACGAGTTGTATTGAATGATAATTCAATTTTCATGAATCCGCTTACTATTGATCAGTTATCTGGTGATGCGCACATTGAACATGATCAAAATAGTAATACATGGAAAATTAATGTGACTTCATTGCAAGCATTAAATAGCGATCTTGCAGCAAATGCTAGCGGTACCATTGTTGTTCCGCAAAACGCATCACCGAATGTCGATTTGCATGCCAATTTTACTATGCAACGAGCCCCTCAAATTATACGTTATTTACCTTTGCATGTTTTTGATCCTGGGTTAGTTACTTGGTTGCGCCAAGCATTTTCAAACGGTGAAATAACTTCAGCAGAAGCAACATTTAAAGGAAATGTGACTGATTTTCCATTTGATAATCAGAACGGTACATTTTTAGTTTTGGGCACAATAAAAAATATTGATTTGAATTACGCTCCCGATTGGCCGCAGATAAAACATATAAATGCGAAATTAGCGTTTTCTGGAAGAGCATTGAAAATTGATGTGAGTCAAGGTGTCATGAATGGTCTACCTATTTCAAACGTGCATGGTGAAATTCCTTATTTGGGTGATGAAAAACCAGCTATTTTAACTATCGCAAGTGATGAGATTCATGGTGATTTTATGCAAGGATTACAATTTATCCACGCGAGTCCATTAGAAAAAACCATAGGTAAAATGTTTACCGAAATTAATTTACGTGGACCCATGACATTGAAGTTGGGATTGCAGGTACCGCTAAAAACACCTGATGATATTTCTGTGCAAGGAGATATAACATTTAAAGATACTGATATGGAGTTGGTACCTTGGAATTTGACGATTAGCAAGTTGATCGGTCAACTGCATTTCACAGAAAAATCAACTAATGCTGAAAATATCCAAGGTGAATTATTTGGCAAACCATTACAATTTAATCTTGCCACTGTTCAGCAAGATAAAACTTCTGTTGTGCAAGCAACGTTTAACAATAATTTAAATGTAGCAGACATAGAAAATTGGTTAAAAGTTCCTTTAAGTAAAACAGTACAAGGTGAAACTGAAGTAAATGGAAAAATAACGTTTGGCTTAGATAAGCCTATTCAAATTGAATTACAATCGAATTTAGTGGGTTTGACGATTGATCTTCCGGATGAATATTCGAAATCAAAAAATCAAGAAAAAGCGTTTGATGCGCTAATTTTCATTCAAGAAAATCAACCATTGCGATTAAAAGTTAATTATGGTGCATTGATTAATGCCGCATTTATATTAAATCGTAAACAAAATGCTTTTTCTCTTCTTGCGGCTAATTTGCATTTAGGTGAAGGTGAGGCAGCTTGGCCGCAAGGACAAGGTCTTTATATTACGGGTGATTTTAATGAATTGAAATGGGACAAAATTAAAGGCTATTTAAATCAATCTGGCAAAAATAATTTTTCAAAATTACCGCCGTTGAAAAATATTGATATTAATGCAAAAAAATTAACATTAGGTAGTGTACAGATTAATCAAGTAAATATAGACGTGATACCATCAAATAATATTTGGGACATACATATTTCAAGTCCAGATGTAGACGGCAGTATACAAGCACCAGTTAATTTCAATAGTAATAGTTCAGTTACCGCTCAATTTCAGCGTTTAAATTTACACAGTACAACATCAACAAATGCAGAAACCAGTGTTGATGTTAAATCTTTACCAGCAATTAATTTTACTGCAAGTAATGTTGCATTTAATGATATGAAGTTGGGGCAGATTACATTTCAAGGTATGCCTGCTAATGGCGGAATGAATATTCAAACTATGCGTATTTCATCACAATATATGGATTTACAAGCGAATGGTTCATGGGCACAAGGAAATGTAACGCATTTGCAAGGCAAAGCAACATCAACAAATGTTAGTCAATTCCTTAATAATTTAGGTGTCGATGCGCATAATTTTGTTAGCAGCAATGGTAAAGTGACTTTTGATTTGAATTGGCATGGCGCGCCTTATGCACCCGCATTAGCAAATTTTTCTGGGACCGCATCCCTTGATATTGGTCGTGGACGGATTGTTGATGTGGGTGCGGCGAGTGGTGCCAAAATAGATTTTGGTAAAATGCTGAGTATTTTTAGTTTGCAATCTATTCCTCGTCGCTTAACGTTTGATTTTAGCGATTTATTTCAAAAAGGTTATAGCTTCGATTATGTGCGAGGTAATTTTTCTTTTAAAAATGGCGATGCTTATACAAGTGATTTGAAGTTTGATGGGCCTATTGCCAAAATTAATATTGATGGACGAATTGGATTAAAAAATAAAGATTATGATTTTACTTTAAGTGTTACGCCGTATGTGACATCCAGTCTTCCTGTTGCAGCTGCGCTTTTAACAGGGCCTGTTGGCGGTGTTGCTGCTTTAGCGGCAAATGCGGTGATTGGTTCAGCACTCTCAAGCGCTGTCACTTATTATTATTCTGTTCGTGGGCCGTGGAATAATCCGACATGGCAATCAATAGGACGAAAAGCAGGGCAGCGGCAAAGTGCGAATACTCATTTTCAGGGTGGGGGCGACAGTTACCACGAACACGGCTGATTATAAATGGATTTTAATAACAAAGGATGCTAATCATGAAAAAATCAGAAGTGAAAGATCTAGCGTTTGCAATGCCTTTAACTAATCCTGCTTATCCACGCGGCCCTTATCGTTTTATTAATCGTGAATTTTTTGTCATTACTTATGAAACTGATCTCGATCTATTAAAACAAGTTGTTCCTGAACCCTTAGAAGTGACTGATCCTATCGTAAAATTTGAGTTTATTCGCATGCCTGATTCGACAGGATTTGGCGACTATACTGAATCGGGCCAAGTGATTCCGGTTACTTATCAAGGCAAAAAGGGCACTTATTCACATGCAATGTATCTTGATGATGAATCGCCTATTGCGGGCGGTAGAGAAATATGGGGTTTTCCAAAAAAATTAGGTAATCCTAGTTTACATGTGGTCAATGACACATTAATAGGTCGGCTTGATTATGAAACATGCCAAATTGCAATGGCAACAATGGGCTATAAGTATCACACATTAAATACCGATGAGGTGCTTAAATCTTTGATGGTCCCAAATTATTTATTAAAAATTATTCCGCATGTTGATGGAACGCCAAAGATTTGCGAATTAGTAGAATATTATTTGGAAAATATTACGGTCAAAGGAGCATGGAGTGGCCCTGCAGAATTATCTTTAACTTCGCACGCTTTAGCTCCAGTTGCACATTTACCAATTCGTAAAATTATTTCTGGTACGCACATTATGACGGACATGACACTTCCTTATGGCAAAGTGGTGTATGACTATTTAAAAAGTTAAAAAATTGCTGTTGTAATTAACGGAATCGTGGCAAATATGTTTGTTCTATCCTTGAATCAGGATTTTGTAATGATTTCATTTTGCGCGGAATTATACTTTTTACTTTTGATTCATGACAGATAAATAATTGAGAAAAATCTTTAACTATTAGTTCATGCTGATCTATTTTGTAACCTTGATTGTTAGGCAAACAATGTATTTTTTCTACAGGAATATTTGAAATTTCTAAAATACACAGCGAACGCTCCATGAAAAAAAGATTACTATATTTTTGACAAATGCTATCAAGATAATTTTTAGCTGCTGCAAAACTTAAAAAAGTGTCTTTATATCGATAATTTGATGCAAATAAACTAGAAAATTTTTTACTTGTTAATTCTTGATGAAAATATTCAAAAATGTCTTTGGGAGTGCACTTTTTTATGCAGTCTTTATCAAAGACCAGCGTCGTATAAATTTTTGTAGTGATAAATAAATTATTGCAGGCATGACATGTTTGCTTCAGATTTTCTATATCTTTACGGCCAAGAAATTTGAATATATTAAATTTAACTTCATTTGGAAACATTGTTAACACCCCAGATATTGTGGGAGAGTTTTCATAGTAACGAGTACGTTTAAATAAACGCATATCATTTAATAACGAAAAATCGTTGTTATCACGAGAAGTTCGTTTAAAAAACCACATATTTCATCCGTAAAATAAAAAGTAATATTTAAGTTTTATCCATCATAAAAAATTTATTTTATTGTATATTAATAAATCTAAATATAAAATGACCCCACTTTTCAGGTTGAAAAAAATAATTTCAAGGATTGGTATATTATGGATACACGTGCCGTAGAAAATTCAACGCTTAACTTAAGTATTATTTCCAAGTTAGATGCCAATATTTTACTAGATAAAATTAAAAAAATTGAACCAGATACGATAGAAACATTTAATTTGTTAGGACAAAAAGATGTTATTCAAGAAGAAATATTCGAAGAAATACTAAATAAATTAAAAAAGGCCAACCATTTAAAAAAATTTTCACTGGGAGCTAACCTACAAAAAGATTCTTATGGTTTAGATGGATTGTATCTTGATTCATCTCAACTTTGTCGTTTATTTGATGTATTGAAATCTTGTACCGAATTAGAATCTTTAAGATTACAAGGAAATAATTTTAATGCTGAGAGTATAGCGGCACTTGGCGAATTACTTCAAATTGTCCCAGTCAAACGGCTTCATTTAGTATCCAATGTTTTTTTGGCGCAAGAATCAAAAAAATTAGCAAAAATTTTTGATGGTAATACACAGCTTGAAATATTGGATTTTTCAAATCATCCAGAATATTTTGCCGATAAAACAAATGCCAAAGAATTTTTCGATACGATTGTTAAAACAGAAATAAAAACACTAAAGTTAGAGGCTAATCAAATTCCAAGCACGTCTATTCAGGATGTCATCAGTGCAATTGAAAGAAAACCAAGTATAAATTTGCATTTAGGCCATGAGGGAATTGCAAATAAAGCCATGTCGGTATTTATTCTGAAATTCAGTATGTTGCTGAAAAAAGAATGCCGCATAGAAATATTAAATTTACCTGCTAGTAATATTAATAATGAACATCTTTTAACTTTAAGCAAGGCTGGGGAAAATGATTTTTTAACCGCATTAGATTTACAAAACAATGCTAAGATATCGAGCGAAAGCATTGAGTATCTTAAAATAATTATCAATAACAATAAAAAATTAAATACCTTATGTTTAGATGGTACTTCAATTGAGGCAGGCGATATTGATTTGCTAAATGAATTATTAAAAGAAAATGGTGAAAAAGCTAAGAAAATAGAAGAAGAAAGAGCAGAAACAGAAAAAAAAGCGAAAATTGAATTTGCAAATCAAGCATTGATTACCGGGGCTGCAGAAAATGATTTTCATTTGGTGGAGTTTGCAATAAGTCGCCATGTTCAAGGGGTGAAAATATATGATGATCAAGGTAATACTGCATTGCATTTAGCAGTTAAGAGTAATAATAAAGAAATAACAGAAATGCTTTTGAATGCATTTCCTGATTTATTTTTTGTAGAAAATAAAAGTAAAAAAATGCCAATTAATTTAAGCAGCAATCCCGAGATGGTAAGTTTTCTTTATCAAAAATATTGTGCAGTTCAAAGTATAAAGTTAGACGATAATGATATTGCTGGTAAAATTTTTGAGCATGCTTCATTTAAAATAAGTAAAGACCTAGCCAACGATTTATTGTTAATTGCGGCAAAGCACAATAATCTACAATTAGCAAAAACAGCAATCAAGAGTAAAGCTGATATTAATGTGCAACATTCAGTAAATAAAGAAACACCTTTATATACAGCTGTTTGTAAAGGTAATTACACACTTGCTATTTTTTTTATTCAACAACGTGCGGATCCGTATATTGGTGATAAGTATGAGGAGACTCCTTATGCTTATCTTGAAAATCAAATGGCAATCCTTAAAAAATCTTTATCTGCAGATAAAGATTTGCCCTTAAATACATTTCATGTTGGCAAGATGTCATTGTCATCAGCAACGACACCAGAACAAAAATTAGTACTTATGTCATCTTTATTAAGTATGATGGCGGGGCAAAGATTATTAAGCTTGATTAAGTATGGTCCTAATCAGAAAATAAAATCTGCATTAACAGATGCAATAAAATATGCTGCAGATATGACGACACAGTGCGATGAACAGGGTGCTACAATATTGCACCTTATTGCGCGTTATGGAAGCGTTGAGACTTTAATACTGTTATGTGAAAAATTTGATAATCTAGATATCAATGTTAAAGACAGTGAAGGATACACGCCGTTACATCGATTGGCTGAACGTGGTGACGTAACACTTCTGGCTGCGTTTCAAGAAAAATTTACTAATATGAATTTGTTGGAAACAGATAACCAAGGTCAAATTGCTTTGCATAAGTCAATGCAAGCAGGCCATAAAAATTTATCAACTGCATTAATGACAGCGCACAATGCGGTTGATGGACAAACAGCGAGTTATAATGTCAAAGATTCGGAAGGAAAAATACCCTCTGATTATGAAGCAGAACAAAAGCAATCTAATGTTTTGGTGTTAAAGTTGGCTGCTAATGCTAGTCCTCAAACATTTAAATTAATTACTAAAAATGGCCAAGACGTGCCACTTGATCAATTAACTCGACATACAACGACTTTTAAAACGGGTGTGAATGGTTCTCCCAGGTCTCCAGATAACAATAATCAATCACACGTTTTGAGGAAGAAATAATTAATCTATTCTTCTTTTTGCTGAGGCTCTTTTATTCTGATCTTAACATAAGAGCCTGGCGCATTTTCTATAAAATCATGTTTGCTTTTATCTGAGTAGTAAATTGGTTTTATTTTTCCAGAATATTTTTTTAGCCATATTATCCAGTCATTCCACCACGAGCCTTGGGTGAATTTTGCAGTTGATAAAAATGTTTCAGGGCCTTGATGAGTTTTACTATTGGTCCAGTAACCATATTTATTTTTATGCGGAGGATTAACGACGCCAGCAACATGTCCTGAACTGGTTAAAGTGAATTTAACTTTTCCACCATAATATTGGCTACTTTTATAAGCAGCTTGCCATGGAACAATGTGATCATCTTGTGCTGCCAAAAAATAACTGGGCGTTTTGATGATGTTCAAATCTATGGGAACGTTAACCAATTTAATTTTATTCGATTGAATCAAGTTATTATTAAGATACATATTGCGCAAATAAAAAAGATGGACTTTCTCTGGTATATTGGTGGAATCAGCATTCCAATACAACATATCGAAAGGTTTCGGTTGTTGACCTTTTAAATAATTATTTACAAATGCAGACCAAATTAAATCATTCGCCCGTAACGCATTAAAAACCAAAGCCATGACATTTCCATCTAAATAGCCATTTTTTTTCATCAATTGCTCAAGCTGATTGACTTGTGTTTCATCAATAAATACACCTAGTTCCCCTGGTTCAGAAAAATCTAACAGAGTAGTTAGGAATGTCGCGCTTTTTACTGGAGCCTCATTTTTTTTAGCAAGATAAGCAAGCATGCAGCTAAGCAACGTGCCGCCAATACAATAACCCACCATATTCACTTCATCTTCTTGCGTTATTTTTTTAATAATGTCTAATGCTGCTAGAGGCCCTTCTTGCATATAATCAGAAAATTGTTTTTCTCTATGTTGACTATTCGCATTGACCCAGGAAATCATGAATACACTGAACCCTTGATCAACAAGCCATTTTACTAATGAATTTTCTGGCTGAAGATCTAGTATGTAATATTTGTTTATCCATGGTGGAATGATGAGTAGAGGGACCTGATAAATTTCTTCTGTGCTAGCAGTATAATGTATGAGTTGCATTACATCATTTTGATAAACAACTTTACCCGGTGTGCAGGCAATATCTTCGCCTAAGTTAAAATGTTTTAGATGAGTATTCTGAATATTTAATTGGCCATTGCCGCGCTCTATGTCTTCTAAAAATTGTTTCATTCCCATGATTAAATTAACGCCATTCGATTCTAGCGTTTTTGATAACACTTCTGGATTGATATGGGCAAAATTGGTGGGAGAAATAGCATCAGTAAATTGACGAGAGTAAAATTTTATTTTATTCGCTGCTTTTTCATCTGCATCTTCTGTAATGTTTTTTATCGCGTTGTTAACGTGCTCAGCAAACAATAAATAAGATTGTTTAATGAAATGGAGCGATATATTTTCTTGCCAATCTTTATAATTAAATCGCTTATCTACGTTGTCATTGTTATTTTGAGATTCATTCGAGCCAATATCTTGAAACAAATTAATATAATCTTGCCAATAATTAGTTTGGATTTCGATTAATTTTTCTGGATGTTTGGAGATGCAATTGGATAATTCATTCCATGTATCAATTAATTGATGAACAGTAAGTTGAGCATAATCCGTTTTGCCCATTTTTATTCCTTAAAAGTGGTTTCATTCTGAGATCAGTATAAGTTATTAATAATATACCTGACAGGACTAGTAAGCGCTTGTCGCGGAATTCAAGTGTGTCATTCTTTAAGCTATCAGCCTCAGGGTGAACGGAGATTTATCAGCGTGCAAGAGATGGTATTACTTTTCTTTCTTTGCTTTAACGCGTGCAATCGCATCTTGTATGTATGATTGACGTTTTATCATGGATGATGGATTGGATATGTTTTTTTCTTGTTTTTCTTTCAGTAAACGTTTTTGTCTGGTATTGAAACGCGTACGTGCAAGGTTTTTTTTCTCATCAGTTGATTCAGGAACAATCACTATATCAATACAATCAACTGGGCAAGGTGCAATGCAAAGTTCGCAGCCCGTGCATTCATCTGCAATAATGGTGTGCATTTGTTTTGCGCTGCCGAGAATGGCGTCAACAGGACAAGCCTGAATGCATTTTGTGCAGCCAATACATTCAGGTTCTCTTATTACGGCTACCATATTGGGTTTGGCTTTTTGTTCCATGTCAGTAATAAATGGGGTTGGGTCTTGTTGCAGTAATTCGCCTAATTTCTTGAGTGTTTTGACACCACCTGGTGGGCATAAGTTAATAGCTGCTTTTTCAAATGTGATTGCTTCAGCGTAAGGCATGCAACCGCCGTAACTGCAAAGACCACATTGGGTTTGCGGTAAGATTATATCAATTTCTTCTGGAGTAATGGATTTCATATATTCATAACCATTGGTACTTACTGTCCGAAAATTTGTCGGCGTCATTTGTTGGATCCGTTCGCCCTGAGGAGGCGCGCTTTTTGCGCCGTCTCGAAGGGCTTCCTTGTTTAAAGGGTTTTCGTTTTTTTGCAGCCCTTCGAGACGGCGCAAAAAACGCGCCTCCTCAGGGCGAACGGATCCAGCAATGAATTACCTAACCTATACAGCAATGACGCCGATAGCAAAAAGTATACTATTTAACCTTCATACCTGACTCAGCACCTGGATCTGGGCAGATAACAAATAAATCCTTACCATCGCCAGCGCATAGCACCATACCTTCAGATACACCAAAACGCATTTTACGCGGAGCAAGATTGGCGACAATGACTACATGGCGTCCTACTAGTTCTTCCGGTTTATAAGCAGATTTAATACCAGCAAATATTTGACGAGTTTCCTCACCTAATGCAACTTTAAGTCGTAATAATTTATCTGCACCTTCAACTGAATCGGCTTCAAGAATTTTAGCAATACGTAAATCGATTTTGCCAAAATCATCAATATTAATATGTGCACTGGTTTCAGCTTGATTGGTTGTTGTTGCAACAGCAGGTGTTTCAATGGCGGTTATGGTTTTTTCTATATCTTCTTTTGCTGACATTTTAAGGGCCTCAATTTGTTTAGGATCAATTCGAGTGATGAGTGGTTGAAATTCACGAAGCGTGTGATTGAGTAATGGTTTTTCTCTATCGTTCCAAGATAATTCTGGAACATTTAAAAATTCTTCAACTTGTTTTGCAGTTTTTGGCAAAATAGGTTTCAAATAAATCATCAATACACGAAAGAGATTGAGACCCATAGAACAAACGTCTTGTACTTCTTGCAAACGTGTCGGATCTTTTGCAAGTGTCCAAGGTTTCTTTTCATCAATATACTGATTTGCACGATCTGCAAGCTGCATGATCAAACGAATCGCATGACTAAACTGCATTTGATTGATACGGTTTTCAATTTCATTACCCATTTGCACAAATTCGTTATACAAAGCGGGTTCTGTGCAAGTTGCGGATAATTGTCCGGCGAAATATTTATTAATAAAACTTGCCGTACGGCTCGCAATATTAATGAATTTACCAACGAGATCAGCGTTCACGCGTTGAGTAAAATCTTCAAAGTTAATATCTAAATCTTCAATATTGTCGCTTATTTTTGCGGCTAAATAATAACGTAGATATTCAGGGTTTAAGTGATCTAGGTAAGTCCGCGCTTTAATAAATGTGCCGCGTGACTTCGACATTTTTTGACCGTCTATAGTCAAAAAGCCATTAACAAAAATTTCGCTAGGCGTGCGATATTGTGCGCCATGCAAAATCGCTGGCCAAAATAAAGCATGAAAATAAATAATGTCTTTGCCGATAAAATGATACAACTCAGCTGTGCTATCTTCATTCCAATAGTCATCAAAGTTTAAATTTGTACGTTGATTGCAAAGATGTTTGAAGCTTGCCATGTAGCCAACGGGCGCATCTAACCAAACATAAAAATATTTATCTGTTTCGCCGGGAATTTGAAAACCAAAGTAAGGCTTATCTCGTGAAATGTCCCATTCTCTTAAGCCATCTTTAAACCATTCATCTAACTTGTTACTGACGGTTTCTTGTATATGTCCTTGCCGCGTCCATTGAGTTAAAAAGTCCGCAAAATTTTGTAGTTTAAAAAAGTAATGCAATGATTCTTTTTCGACGGGTTTAGCACCTGAAAGTGCTGAATAGGGATTGATTAAATCGGTAGGCAAATACGTTGTGCCGCATACTTCGCAATTGTCACCATATTGGTCTTTCGCATGGCAATTTGGGCATTCACCTTTGATATAACGGTCAGGCAAAAACATATTTTTGACCGGATCAAAAAATTGTTTAATCGTATGTTGAACAATATTGTTTTGTTTTACGTGACGTTTAAAAATTTCCTCTACCAATGTTTGGTTGTCCGACGAATGCGTAGGTTGATATGAATCAAAATCAACAAGAAAATCGATAAAATCTTGTCGTTGTTTAGCATGATTTTCAGTAATCAATTCTTTAGGCGTTATCCCCATTTTTTCCGCTTGAATCATGATGGGAGTGCCATGACTGTCGCTGCCGGAGATATAAAAGCAATCATGTCCGCGCATTCTTTGGAAGCGGCTCCACATATCGCCTTGTAAAGCACCCACTAAGTGGCCAAGGTGCAGTGTGCTGTTTGCATAGGTCAATGCAAATGTAGCCAGTATTTTTCGTTTTGTTGCCATTGTATTCCTTGTTGTCCCGAGACATGCTTTAGCTTTTTTAAAAAAGTGCTAAAGTATAGCAAATTTGATACTGGTTGGAGAGTGCTGTGTTACAAAAAGACATAGAAGAGCGTTTATCCCATTATTATGATCCCTATCTGGGTCTCGATTTATTAAGTGCAAAAGCGATCAAGCATATAGCAATAGAAGAAGACCGGATTCGGGTTGAGATTTCTCTTGGTTATCCTGTTAATGGGATTAAAGCAAAAACAACCGCTGCTCTTACCGAATTATTGGCTCCTGTTGCTAACGGATTGCCGCTGGATATAGTCATTACCTCTCGAATTGAACCGCATGCGGGCAAGCAAGGCATCGCGGGCTTACCGAATGTGAAAAACA
>DAIEGU010000017.1 GCA_027356065.1 Gammaproteobacteria bacterium | reverse complement strand
ATAAAAATGCGTAATTAAGTTTTGAGATAATATTGAGTGTAAATTGATTGAATTTAGAGTACACTAACAATAGAGGTGGAAATTATGACTACTATAAATTTATCTGCAAACGAATTCTTAAATTCAGTTCCTCATGATTATTTAGGTCTTTTACATGGGAATACTCCTAAAAAGGTTACGGATTTTCTAGAGCTGGATAGATTTGATGTTGCAAAGGCAATGGGACTTCAAGATAAGTCTCAAGTTCGGTTTGATGACCAAATTAGAAAAGACGTAAAAAGAAGGCTCGTGGAAATCGCGATTATTTGTGAATTAATGGCAGGCTACTTTAATGGCGATGCTGAAAAAACAGCATTGTGGTTTCAGGTAAAAAATCCGGCCTTGGGAGGTATATCTCCAAGAGATATGATTCGTTATGGGCGCTATAAAAAATTAGAATTGTTTATTAGAAATGCGTTAGCAGGAATACATCCGTAAGAATGAACCCTCAAGACCATAAAATATTTTTCCTCCTCGATGCAATTAATCCTCATGCAATTAAAACATGGATTAAACGCCATCAAAAAATAACTGATTACACTGCTCAACATTATGCTTTTTTTGCTAATCGGCGTTCGCAAGTCATGGAAGAATTGAAGCGGGCGTTACGTGATGAACAAAAAGAATATGTATTCGACAAATCTTGGAGCCGGATAGTATCTCATCAATATTCAAATACTCCACTTTCAACAACAGGTAGTGTTCTAAGTATTCCGGGTGGACGCTTTAATGTAGGTAAAATTGATGTTGCACGTTTCCCGCAATTTCCTGCTCTTTACCTAGCAGAAAACACTGAAACAGCTTATCTAGAAAGTTTAGGTCTAACTCGAAATGAATCAATAGATGGACTTACAGCAAAGGAATTAGCTGCTGCAGGTAACTTTAGCCACTTTCAGATTACCGGTAGGATTACTCAAGTATTAGATTTAACGCAAAAAACAGCCTTAGCAAATTTTTACGAGCTAATTAAAGATATTCAATTACCAATTTATTTTAGACAGGAGGCAAGAGTTTTAGGAATTAATCCACCCTTACCTGTTAATAGCTTAGATGAATTATACGAGACTATTTTTTCAGATGAATGGAGATTTGCCCCGATGCAGCTTGATATTCCAGCGAACTCTCAAATTCTAGGGCAAATTGCGAGAAGTGCTGGTCTGGAGGCTATCCTTTATACCTCAGTTAAATGTGGGCATCTTGCGCTCTGCGTGTTTCCTGATAATTTTAAAAATTCAGAATCTTGCATTCAAATTGTTGGTGAGGTCGCTGATACGGTTATGGATAAAAGGTTAGATAAAAATACATATGAGAAATTTTTACCCGCTAAGTGGGATTAAGTTAGCTCAGAAGGGTAACGTAGACCAAAAGAATGTTTGCTCGCTCTGTTCTAACTATTCAACTAGCAGCTTAAGCCAGCCACCAGTTGTTCTTTTTCTCCTATGAAAAATAATGTCAGATGAATTGAGCTTTTGCATAGTTAGCTTATAACTGTGCACATTCTTTCATCTTTTTGAAGACTCTCATCTAAGCTTTTTGCTAAGGAATTAGGTAATAAGCAATTGGGTTTTGGATTTGGCGTTTCATATAAAACCTTGCATTGAGCAACGTAACTTTGGTAAAGGCTTTTGTAATTTGACAACTCACCACCTGATATAAAGTGGGCACTTTTTTCTGCACTATTAATGCAGTTATTCAATGCAGCTCGAACGCCGGCCGCATTTTCAACACATGCAGATGCCCAATTTTCGGCATAAGATTTCTGTGCAATAATCATGCAGTTTAAAATTCTAGTTTTTTTAATGCGGTCTTGTTTCTCTTGTATTTCCACGCGTTGTTCCATTTCAATTCTATTTTGTACGGTCGTTTGATATTTGCTCCAAACCAAATAGCTAATAACTGCCAATACAGCGAGCAAGAATGAGGCTGCATATATTATGTGGATGAAATAGTTTTTTTCGTTTTTTAAAATGTCGGCTTTCATTATTTTGAGTTTTAATGATGGTATTAATTAGAGGCAAAATGTTATCACATAATATGTATTCAAACAAATTTGATACAGGTTCTATCGATAAAATTAGATGAGACCAAGATGTGATTTGTTAAATTCAGTTACAAATTGGTTACATTTTTCTACGAACTTGTTTGAAAGATTTCTATTGTTGCGTAACCTATTGATTATTCTATGGGCCCACTAGGACTTGAACCTAGGACCAAAGGATTATGAGTCCTCTGCTCTAACCAACTGAGCTATGGGCCCCTGAAAGGGTATTGCGAAGAACCGCAATAATATCTCGAACTGAGTCTGCTTTCCAGAGGGAGTTCAAATTAATTACCAGCCGCTTCCACCGCCTCCGCCAGTTCCACCTCCAGAATAACCGTTGTCACTGCTTGCGGATGTGGAAACGCTAACTGAAGATAGCGCGGAGTCTAAATTATCATTTAAAAAACTAGGGAAAGTCGCTGCGGTCATTCCTGTCCAAAGAGCACCGGTGTACCAAGCTGGTTGATACTTACTTGAATCTATTCCAGCCTCGCTTAACAATGCATTAAATTTTTCTCCCCATTCATTTTCAATGTCTAATGCAATGGCATAAGGTAAATATTTCTCAAAAACTTCTGGTGCATTTTTCTCTTGCATCCATTGTTGAAGACGATAGCGTTCTGTCGTCTTTAAAAATAATTTGAATCCTTGTATTTGCTCCATGATGGTTTGACCAGTTTTGGTTGGTGCTTTTAGCAATGATCTAAAAATTAAATTGAGAGCTACTAAAAGTAATAAAAGGGCAACGCTGAAAATGGAATTGCTTGCAACCATCATGATTAAGCCAATCACCACTGCCGCAGTAAATATAATGGCAAACAATGAAGAACTTAATGCATGTTTAATGGTGCTGGCAGAGGGAAAGTAATAGGCTGTTGTTATATTCGGCCAAGCTTTTCGTAGTAGGTAAACTGCAACTACAGTAAAAATAGCAAGTATTATCATGCTAAATAAATTTTGAATAATTTGACTAGAAAAAACAGAAATAGTTGATATTAATGCGAGCAGACTTAATATAATAGCGGGAACCATATAAATGAAATTTGTTACAAAATATAATTTTTTAAATTGTTGAATCAAACTTTTGTAAAGGTTAATTTCCGTTAGTTTAACAGTTTCTGACGCACCTGATATTAAAGTAACGGATTGGCTATTTTTAAATAAAGCATTAAATGCATTCTGTTCTTCGGCTGCAAGCGGAGCAGTCCTTGATTTTTCGTACAGCGTAAATACGCCTTTTTGATTATCAATAGTGAGCGCGCCTTTTGCCGCCATGCTGACAACGGCAGCACTAAATGTTTTTGAATCAACACCCATATTAATTATATATCGCATTGCAGCTGGCGATAAATTTTGCGGGGGTTCAGAAAGTGGAATGATGGTTTCTTTTTTAGGATGACGGCTGAAGTAAAACCATATAAGAAGAAAATAAATTAGCAATATACCCGTAATTTCCAACGCAATATAATTGCCGCGATTTTCTTCTATTTCGATTTTAACTTTTTGTTTCCACGTCGGTTGAATGATAAAACCTTTTGGCCATGACACAGCAATGGTGAATCCTGCTCCTGGCGCAAATGGTCTTATTGAAACAAATTCGAATTTATTTTTAGCAAGTTCAATCACTTTAAAATCTTGTTCTTTTGCAGCTACTTTTCCGGTATAGCCTGCGTAGTGTGAAATATTGGCGCCTTCAGGTAACTGGACAATAGTTTGTATTTTAAGAATAGGAAAGTCCCATTCATTTCCTGTGATGTTCCAATATAATTCATCAGCATCTTTTAAGAAATTTACTGCGTTATTGACATGATATTGAATGGTATAAGTGTAATCGCCAGGAGCAAGTAAGGTGTCTAATTTGCCCATATAAATAGCGAATTGGTTATTTGATATTTCAGTGTGATAAGTTACTGGCTGCTGTCCAAGCAGAATTTGTTGTAATAAATATCTGGTATGACGAGTTATGCCGTAGCTGTCAACGTAACGCATAGGTAAACGTCTGACTATACCGTGCAAAATTCTATCTTGATTGGTATGAACAGTAATATTTTCTGTGACATCGATAGATGCATTTTTATTAACAATAATATAACTATCGAAATTTAAAATTTGTTCGTGCTGTTGTGCGTAAACATTTGCAATTAAAGAGAAGAAGAGAAAAAAAATAGATATCCATGGCTTATTCATATATTTTTTTCCTATATCCGAAGTGTTTTATTTTTAGTTAAATTCTGCAAACGGATTAAATGTTTATCAGTGTAGATGACATAAAGCACGAAGGAGAATAATAATTAGAATACTAAATATCATAATAACTCTCGTGTGCTGACAATGTAAAAAAAAGTCTCTGTTTCCAGAGACTTTTTTCATGGTTGTCGAAATTTTTGACTAATCTATGCTTTTAGCATGGATAATCATTTATTCTTGTTCTTCTAAGAAGCTGCGCAATTGTTCTGCACGGGAAGGATGACGCAATTTACGCAAGGCTTTTGCTTCAATTTGACGAATACGTTCACGTGTTACATCGAATTGTTTACCAACTTCTTCTAATGTGTGGTCCGTATTCATGTTGATACCAAAACGCATGCGTAACACTTTTGCTTCGCGTGGCGTTAGTGAGCCCAACACTTTTTGAACTGCTTCTGATAAACCAAAATTGGTTGCCGCATCAATAGGTGAGATGGTATTTAAGTCTTCAATAAAGTCGCCCAAATGTGAATCTTCATCATCACCAATCGGTGTTTCCATTGAAATAGGTTCTTTCGCAATTTTAAGAATCTTGCGAATTTTGTCTTCCGGAATACTCATGCGACGGCTTAATTCTTCCGGTGTTGGTTCTTGACCTGTTTCTTGCAACAATTGACGTGAAATACGATTCAATTTGTTGATGGTTTCTATCATGTGTACAGGAATACGAATGGTACGTGCTTGATCGGCAATAGATCGGGTAATTGCTTGACGTATCCACCAGGTTGCATAAGTCGAGAATTTGTAACCACGTTGATATTCAAATTTATCGACTGCTTTCATTAAGCCAATGTTGCCTTCCTGGATAAGATCAAGGAATTGCAAGCCGCGATTGGTATATTTCTTTGCGATAGAAATGACAAGACGTAAATTTGCTTCAACCATTTCTTTTTTAGCGCGGCGGGCTTTCGCTTCACCGATAGATAAGCGACGGTTAACTTCTTTAATTTCTGCTGTCGTCATGCGCATTTGTTCTTCTAATGCGATCAATTTCTTTTGCGCACGTTGAATATCTGGCACGAATTTTTCTAAGTCAGCCATATAGCTTTTGCTGATTTGACTAATCCAATCTATGTTTGTTTCATTGTTGACGAAAGATGTGATGAATGCTTTGCGTGGCAATTTACCTTTATTCACACAAAAATCCATAATCGCACGTTCTTGTGTACGAATTTCATCTAACATAGCACGCATTTTTCTGGATAATTTATGGAATTGACGTGGGGACAACTTAATATCCATGAAATATTTTGCCAATTCTTCACGCTTGGATAAGAATTTTTTATGCTTTTGGCCAAATTTCTTTTCTGCAGCGGCAACTTCATTGTAAATCTTGCGTAGACCTTCGAAACGTTCGCGAGCGACTTCAGGATCCAGTCCGGCATCGTCATCGAATGGATCTGCTGCGGTTTCGCCACCAGCACCTTCTTCATCTTCTTCACTTGTTGCTGCAGGAGCTGCTGCTACAGGGGCTTTTGCTTCACCGCCTTCTTCGTCTTCACCGTCAAGATTAGGTTCAATATAACCGCTAATGATGTCGCTCAAGCGTAATTCGCCTTTCTCAACGCGATCAAAATCACCTAATACTTCAGCAATCATTTGTGGTTGATATGCGAGCGTCGTCAACATTTGGTTGACGCCTTCTTCAATACGTTTTGCAATTGCAATTTCACCTTCACGTGAAAGCAATTCAACACGACCCATTTCACGCATATACATGCGAACGGGATCAGTTGTTCTACCCAATTCACCATCAACGGTCGCGAGTGCTTGCGCAACTTCTTCTGCTGCGACTTCATCTTCTGCTGCTTCATTTTCAGTGAGCAGCAATTCATCCATTTCGGGTGCTTCTTCAGAGACACGGATACCCATGTCATTTATCATGCTAATGATATCTTCGATCTGTTCAGGATCGGTGATGTCAGCAGGTAAGTGATCGTTCACTTCCGCATAGGTTAAATAACCCTGTTCTTTACCGCGGGTTATGAGTTCTTTTAGACGTGATTTTTGTGATTCTTTCTGCGAATCTTGATCCATAAAGGCAACCTATTAGAGTTAGTCTGAGTGACAAATAAATTATAAATCAAATTGACGAATCCGCTATTATCCAACAATTCGTTAAAAAAGTCATTGGTATTAACTAATTAATGCCTTCTTTTTGGCTATCCAAGCTGAAAGCTCCATTTTTTCTACCTCTGAAAGGTCATCTTGAGCTGCTTTCGCGAGCAATCGGTCAATTTCAGCGTTCAAACCTAAAATAGTCAGCTGCCGTATAGCGCCTAAAAATTCATTTTTGATACCGATTTCTGGTATCAAATGCTGAAATTGTGCCAATTTGGCAACAGCTGCTTCTTCTTTTTGACCTCGCCAATATTCAATGAGCGTACCTGTATTGATATGGGGGCGTTGTTTGATTAATTCAATCAATTTAAGCAATAAAGGGTATCCGGGCATATCAGCATTGGATGGGAGCTCAGTAAGTTCATTGATGAGTGAAGGTTGCTGCACAATCAGTGCGAGCACAAGTCTAAGCGGGGCGGGGGCTTTACCTTTATTAAATGGCTCTTTATCTTGGGAAGCAACAAGGGCATTAAGATCGGTACTTTCCGGATTTCTGAGTTGTAATTTTAGTTCGGTAAGATCTACACGCGCACGTTTACTCAATTCCTCCAATAAAATACCTTGGAAAATACCAGGCTGAAGTTGCTTGATATGATTGAGTGATGATGCAGCAAACCGGGCACGTCCTTCCATGGTATTCATATCACTTTGTTTGCTTAATGTTTGGAAGAAAAACGTTGATAACGAGAGGGCATTGTCCAAGCGTTTTTCAAAATTAGGTTTGCCTTCTTTACGCACCAAGCTATCTGGGTCTTCACCATCCGGCAGGAACAAGAACCTTATTTGCAACTCATCATTCATAATAGGAAGGATGACTTGTAAGGCGCGCCAAGCGGCTGTTCGCCCAGCTTCATCGCCATCAAAACAAAAAATGAGTTCCGATGTATAACGAAGCAATCGTTCTAAATGATGTGGTGTGGTAGCGGTACCTAATGTTGCAACTGCATAAGTAATACCATGTTGAAAGAGGGCAATCACATCCATATAACCTTCAACCAGCATAATGCGTTCTAGTTTGCGATTACTTTTTTGTGCTTGATATAAGCCATATAA
>DAIEGU010000002.1 GCA_027356065.1 Gammaproteobacteria bacterium | reverse complement strand
AAGATCCTTCACAGGCAAAAAACGCCTGTTCAGGATGACACATTTGAATTATGCAACAATGCGTTGCGGGGGAGGGGCAGGGTGGGGGCGACTAGAACAACTAACCATCACTTACTAATCCTGTCATCGAGTTTTTCATTTTTGGATTTATCGAAATTGAGCATCGCTTCAATCTTTTTATAATCGCTATTGGATACTTCAAAACCTGCATCGATTAATGCTTGCTTGGGGTTTTTTTTGAAATTTTTACGAAATTCTAGATTGTTTTGCCATTCGTTATAAATTTCTTGCAAGCTAGTCATAATTTTTCTCCATGTATTTTTTAACTATATCACAGAGATTTTGCTAGATTTGCGCAATAGATAAGCATACATAAATAAATGATTTATAAATAAACATTCTGCATGCAGTGAATTAAAAGCAATTTAAGATTTCCTTAATTATTAATAAATACACTCATTAAATATTAAGAAAAAATTAAGGAAAGCGGTCATGCCCTACACACCACCCACAAGTGAAGAATTACATAAAACTATCGAAGAGCTCCTAGTTAAATATCCTGGTAGTAATGAAGAACACAAAGCATTCATTAAAATTGTTCAAGCTATACATCAGTCGAAGACAGCAACTGAAGAAGCACGTCGTGCTGCTATGTATATTACATTGTTGCAACTTAGTAACAACAATCATCTTGTATCATCTAAGAAGAAAACTTTATTTGGCTATAAATGTTATGGCAGTGAATTAGATGATTTATTACGTAAAGGATTGAAGATGGGTTCTAGTAATATGATGGAAGATCAAGATTACATTTTGATGCTATCTGAATTATTTGGCGAATTAGAACGGCACCCTAAGTATTATGAACATTTATTACAAAGACTACAGCCCAAAACAAAAAATTGGTTTTATGAACAAGAATTATGGAAAGACTTAGCTAGTTTGAAAGAGCATATCTTAAAAACAGTAAAACCTTATATCTCTAAACATTCAGAAACTATTGCTAAAGAATTAAATAATGCAATGACTTCAGAACAATTGAAAAGAGAATTTGATGAAGTTATTAGACAATACAGAGGATTAAAAAAAGATAATTCTTACCATGATCAATTCGTAAACTTCATGGAATTTATAAATACCATGTGTGAGGTTTATGCTGAACCTAATAAAGATAAAATGGGTTTAGATCCAGAAACTGAAAAATTGTTTTCAAATCCTTATCAATTGCGTTTAGCAGTATATTGTTTTGTTTTTGAAGCAGTGGAACAAGAACGTTTTACTTATAGAGTGGGACTCACCAAACCTGAAGGTAACAGTTGGTTAAATGATGGAAGCGATCTTTATAAAATATTGCGACAGGTTTTCAATTGTGAACGCATAGCAAACATGAATCCTGATAATAGAGAAACTTGCTTAAAAGAAATCCATAACTTTGTTGATAAACAAAAATTTGTTGCGCTTGAGAAATTAGCAAAAGATAAAGTTGATCCAAAAGTAATAGCCAGTGTTAAAGCTAATTTGAACAGATTTAATAAAAAAATTCTTGAGCAAATAAATAAGGTGAGTGCACTTCCACGGCAAGCATCAACAGTAGGCGGTACTGCTGGAAAATATGTTTCTGATCTTACTACGTTTGGGCTCGATGTTGGTATTTCTGAAGTTGCACCATTGTTAGTTCCAGATATAGGTAGAAAAGCCGTACAAGGGGCAGGTGGTGCGATTGGTTATCTTGTATTTGGGCCATTCGGTGGTTTTTTAGGTGCCGTTGCGGCGGATAAACTTGTATCAACACTTGCATCAGAAGCAGCTTGTGGGGGATTTATTTGTAAAACTAAAGGAGCTACCGAGAAAGTAGGAAATTTTGTTGGCGGGATAGTGACGATAGCAATTTATCCACTTGAGAAAGGGTTTAAATATGTATTCAGCAAAGATCCGGCAGTCAGAGCAGCGCAAGAAAAATGTCTTGCCCAAAATGAAAACCTAATGAAAAGTCTTCAGTATTTACCACCTAAAGCATTTCCAAGTTATATGAATCTTGCACGTGAAAATAAAGCAGCGAATAGTAATTTGCTTACCCCCGAAAGCCCAGAACTACTAGAACGCAGGGCCCCTTAGCGATAACACTTATCCCATGTTGTTCACAGGCGCGAATAGCTACTTCGCTTTCAGCGCCTGGTTGCATCCAGATATTTTTTATTCCTTTTGCAATAGCTTGCTCTACAACTTTTTCTGTCACGGCAGGTGGTGTAATGATTGAAAGACTTTTTACATCGTCTGGTAATTCTGAGATATCACCAACAGCAGGTATGCCTTCTATTGATTTTGTACGAGGATTAACAGGATAGATTTTTTTATTATGTTCTATATAAGCACGCAAAACTTTATTGCCATATTTAGAGCGATCACTTGATGCACCCACAATACCAAATGCAGGAGAAGAAAAAAAATCTTTAATTTTCTTTTGTACACCATTAAACATAAGAACCTTTAGTTTCTATTTGTAATGCAGAAATGATGGCTTGATAATCAGGCTCATGAGTAATTTCTTTTACTTGCTGCGTATAAACAATACGCCCATGTTCATCTAAAATGACAACTGCACGTGATAATAATCCAGCTAGTGGCCCTTCTGTAATTGTCACGCCATAATCTTCTCCAAACGAAGGATGACGAAAAACAGAAACAGGCTGTACATTTTCAAGATGTTCAGCAGCGCAAAAACGTTTTTGTGCGAAAGGAAGATCTACCGAAACACAGAGAATCAACACATCTTTAAATTGTTGAGAAATTTCATTGAAGCGTGTCATCGCTGTTGCACACGTTGATGTATCCAGGCTTGGAAAAATATTGAGAATAATTTTTTTGCCTAAATAATTTCGAAGTTTAATTTCGCTTAAATCTGTTTTAGTCACCGTAAAATCAGGTGCTTGTGAATTAACAGGAGGTAGTTCACTGAGTGTTGAGAAAGGTGCTCCATTGAGTGTGATTTCAGTCATACATCAGGTCCTTCACGAAATGAGCATTATCTTATTATTATACGTATCCAGAAAATTTTTGTAATTGGTTCCTATCCTCTATACTAATAATTAATAATGAAGGTAAAAAAATGGCGCAATCTATTACAACTAACATGATTAGCCAAACGGAACGTGAGGATTTTATTAACTCTTTTCCTTGTTTTTCAGCGTTTACGCAAGCTCAGAAAACAACATTAGCCATGTTGATGCAAGAAATATTAGTGACGCCTAATGAAAAAATTGTTATCGAAAATGCTATTGTTGATAGCATTTACATCATTGCAAAAGGTGAAGCAGAAGTAACTCAAGCAGTAAAACGTCGACACGAAATGGTCAATGTTTTGCTAGCAGTTTTACAGCCTGGAGAAGCGATTGGATTAAATGATACCGGATTTTATTCATCAACCGGTAGACGCACAGCAACGGTGACTGCACTCTCAGATATGCTTTTACTTCGTATAAAAGTACAAGATTTATATGAATTTTTGAAACAAAATAATTTAGAGTCATCTATGTACGCTGCTTCATTGCACATGTTGCGTATGCGTCTTATAAAACAATCGTTACCATTTGTCGCCCTCTCACATGAACGTCTACATTGGTTGGCTGAACGCGTAGAAGAAATAGCATTTTCTGCCGGCGAAATTATTTTCGAACAAGGTGAAAAAGGTGACAAATGTTATTTAATTCGTTCTGGCCAAGTTGAAATTTTGCTAAAAGATGAAAAAGATAATAAACGTCAAATTGCCTTATTAAAATCACCACAACTTTTTGGTGAAGCAACTCTCATTACAAATGATTTACGCAATGCAACTGCTCGTGCTCAAACTGATGTTGATATGTTGGTATTGTCTCGTGAATATTTATTTGAATTAATTGAATCAGAAAATAACATTGCATCGATGTTTATGAGGTTGATGCTTGATAGAAGTCGGCCGGTGAAAAATCCAATTGTGACTGAACACCCACGTACAACTGCTGATGGGCAAGAATTAACGATATTAAAAAACTCAGCGAATGGAGCTTATTTTAAATTATCGCAAGAAGGTAAATTTATTTGGGAGTCTTTAGATGGTCAGCATACTTTACAAGACTTAACATTGAGCCTTGCAGAGAAATTTAAGTTATTTGCACCTGATATGGTTGTTGCATTGATATCAAAATTATCAAAGTCAGGTTTTATTAACAATCTCAATATTCAAAATCATGCAGCAAATAAAAAATCATGGTTAGAAAAAACCATATCGATAGTAAAATTTCTTTTTGAAAAACGATTTGCTTTTGGTGATGCTGACCAGTTTATTACGCATACATATAAAAAATATATTCGCTATTTATTTACTAGATCGATGCAAATTATTTTTGCTATAACAACAATAATCGGTCTTATTGCTTTTTCCATTGAAACACCTAATGTATTACTATTTTTTAGCTTTAAACACGCTAGTCTTTTTTTATTATTAGGATTGATTCCACTTAGTTTGATTGCTGTACTATTGCATGAATTAGGTCATGCTTACGCTGTGAAAGCGTTTAATCGAGAGGTTCATTATATAGGTGTAGGATGGCGTGGATTAAAACCCATGGCATTTACTGATACATCAGATATGTGGCTAGCAACACGTAAGCCTAGAGTGTTGGTGAATTTGGCAGGTGTATATGTTGATGTATTAATCGCTGGAATATGCGCATTAATACTCACATTTATTTCAAATCCTTATGCACAAGCTATGTTATGGCTGTTTGCACTTTATACGTATATAGGCGCAATTCGAATGCTAAGTCCATTGCAGGAAACCGATGGTTACTATGTTTTAATGGATTGGGTAGAGAAAACACATTTACGTGAAGCAGCTGTCATTTGGTTAGTAAAAATATTTCCAAAATCCATTCGTCATCCTTCATTATTTCGTAAATATTTACCAGAAATATATTATTGGCTAGCATGTATCATATTTCTTATTGTTATTACTTGTTTGACTTATACTTTACAATTGTTTGTACTTGAAGCATTTGAAATTCGCACAAATTCTTATTTTAGTTTAATTCTGCCATTTGCTGTGATGATTTTTTCTAGTTTTAGAATTCTCATCGAAATCCATAATCAATCCGAAGAATAAATATCAAATAAAACCTCTAGTAATACTAAAAATACAACGTTAAACTTTCAGGGTTTTACATAACTCAAACTTTGTTTATAAGGAAATTCTATGCAAAAAAGATTTGTGTTAAGAACATCAATTATTGCGGCATCACTTCTTGCTACTCATGTGCAAGCATTTCAACTCGGTAAACCAATTAAAACATCGGTTGTTATCACCAATCAAAAAGCGCTCGCAACGGATAAAGCAAAACGTAAAGATGTTGTAGTCATGAATGTTTCGCTTACCCAAAAAGAACGCGATATATTGATGAGTTATCAGCCTAAACATACAAAGCTCGCGACAGCAAATAAAAATTTACCCTCAGTAGTTAATCTTGGAATGAACCATGTACCTGTGCTCGACCAAGGTTTACATGGATCATGTGTCACTTTCGCAATGACGGCAGCGATTGATGCTGTAATAGGAAGAGGCGATTATGTTAGTCAATTATGTAATCTTGAACTAGGCGCTGGTTTAGAAAAAACAAGTTATTTGCCAAGCGGATGGGATGGTTCGTTTGGTCCATGGGTATTAGATCAAATAATGCGATTTGGTATCGTCAATAAAGAAAATCAACAAACAAAAGGTTGTGCTGGTGTAACTGATTATCCAACCATGGATATGTTTAGTGAAGGCAAACCTATGTCGATTGATGAATTCAACGCTATCAGTGAAGCTTTAAACTATAAATTGTATCCAGTTACTAAAATGAGTTTCTTCCAACGGCTTGATACACATTTTGCTGATACAGATAAGGCAGAATTAGCTTTATCACAAGTAAAAGAAAGCCTGTCAAATGGTAATCGTGTCGTATTTGGTACTTTCCTGGTGTTATCTCCTTATTGCAGTGCAGGTGCTTGTGCAACCTATCATCAATCACAAGATACATGGGCATTGACCAAAGAAATCGAATTGCCTCCCTATCAAACTGGCGGTCATGAAATGGTTATCACGGGTTATGATGATAATGCGATTGCTACTGATCAAGAAGGTAATCAATACCAAGGATTGTTGACTCTCCGCAATTCATGGGGTGAAGAAGTGGGTGACAATGGTAATTACTATATGACGTATGATTACTTCAAAAAATTTGTCGGTGAAGTTGACGAAATTGCTGAAATGAAGGGGTAATCCATTTGGAAAAGTGTGTTACATAAGTTTTTGTAGATAAACATGATTGTGTCATGTCGGCCAAGTAATTGTACGGAGTAAACTTCAGCCGGCATGACATATTATAGTGACGCTACTTGATCTTCGGAAATATTTTTTGTATTGTCCAAAAATTTTCTTATAACAAAAATTAGATTAATTACACACGACTAGGAGTAATAATAATGCAGTCCGCGCGCAGTTCGTTCGGTAATATTTAATTTTTTTGCGATGGCTTCAAGTGAGTATTGTTTGGATAACAAGATTAAACATTGAATTTCACGCGCATTTAATTTGGCGATAGGATGATCTGATTCAGCGTTTATTAATAATTCTTGCAAATGATGATAAAAATAATAAGCAGCAGAGAAAAGTATATTCTGCAGCTCATCTGTTATTTTAGCAGCTGATAATTTTTCATTAAACAGAGCGAGAGTCATGGACGTCAAGCGTGACAATATCCTTTTTTGATCAGGTAGTAACAATATACAATTATCGTTGCATTGCAGACTATGATCCAGCTAAAAAATTCGTTATAACCAAATAATGATTGTAAGTAGCCGCTGATTGCACCACCAAACATGGCGCTAAATCCCATTAATGCCGTACCGATTGCATATAAAGACATGTAATAAGTCCCTTTACTGAAACTATTTAAAAGATACAACATATAAGCGCCGTTGCTTAATCCAAACGTAAACTGAGTCATGATGATAATAATGGTTATAAAATAAATAGATTGTATGCCATAGAAACTGATGAACAAATAACCGAAATTGGTAATACCACTTAAGATAGTGACTGGTAATAAATAACGACTCAGTGATATTTTCGCTAATAATAAGCCAGAAAATAAGATTCCCATTAACATACTAATAGTTCCAATTGTTCCAATTAACATGCCTATATATGCAGTACTAAATTCCAATCCTCCATGTGCAGTGCTGTCCATCAAAAATAACGGAATAATTTTAATTAACTGGTTTTCTGAAAAATTGTAAAGCAAGACAAAAATAACGACGTGCTTAAAGTAAGGTAATGCATGCAATTCAGCCAAGACTGCTTTGAAATGGTAAAGATAACTATTAGATTGAAACGATGGAGATTGATCAACAGGTAAAACCCATGAATGATAAAGTGCAATAAGTAATACAAAAAGAGCAAGGCAAATAAATGCAATTTGCCATGACAACTTAATACCAAATCGTGTAAATAACAAACTTGCTAATAAAACGATACCGCCTTGAGCAATTAAACGACCAATATGATAACTGACTGTGCGAATGCCAATGAAATGAGCTTGTTGCGTTCGATTTAGTTGAGCAATATAAAGACCGTCTACAGTCATATCAAATAGTGATGAAATAAAAGCAAGTGCGAAGAAAATACCAATACTAGCGATAAAAAAATAATTCCAATTTAAACTTGCGGCCAGCAAGAGAACCAGAAAACCAAACCCAGAAGATATTAACAAAATCAATTTGTGTTTAGTAATAGATGTTTCAATGATGGGAGCAAGCAATGGCTTGATGAACCAAGGAATAGTAAACAAACTAGTAAACAATGTTATTTCGGCATTATCGAAGCCGAGATTTTTAAATAATATTAATGCAACAGTATTAACTAATGCGAAGGGCAATCCTTCCATTACATACAGACTTGGGACCCATGAATACAGTCTACGCAAGTTCACCTCATTAAAGTGATATGCTTAAATCTTCATTGGTAGAATTACTAATTCTTTACCATGCAAATGTAAAAAACGTTGTAAAGTTAATGGTGTTTCGTTATGTAAGAAACGTGTTATCCAATTGTCATGCTCAAAAATTAATTTGCTGGAGAAGAAAATACAATTTGAATATTTCTTATTAACTTTTTCTGCTAGTTTTGTTAATTCTTCTACTGTATCTGTTCCGAACGAAGCAAAAGCTTCAGCAGCAATGCCGTATTGATGACAATAATCAACAAAATATTGTAAATTTTCATTTACTGTTTCGCGCATGTTTTCAAGTTCAGTTTGACCGGCAAAACTTTCTACATCGACAATACCAGCGCTTAAGAATACAAAATTTTTAAAATGACGTGGAAACATACGGATGACATTTAATAGGGTATGCATAGCAATACCCGGACTTTTACCAACAAAAATAACAGCAGTCGGTTGCTGTGGATCAACGGCAATAACATTGAGTGGATGCACGATAGGTTGTTTTAATTGCTCATCTAATTGCGCCAGTTTTTTATTAAAAATATTGTAATGACGTTTGATCAATAAACAGATGAATATAACGGTACAAGTCACAACAACAGTCAGCCAGCCACCCTCTTCAAATTTAGTAATCAATGTAATACAAAGAATGCTGCTAGTGATTGCGAATGCAAGAAACGAAAGTCCTAAACGCCACATCCAATAAGGCGATGCTTGTGAGCGCTTTTTCGCCCAATAAACACATAAACCAAATAAAGAAAGAGAAAAGGTTACAAATACGTTAATACTATAAAGTACGACGAGAACAGATACATCACCGCCGCACCAAAGTAAAATTCCTAATGCGAATATACCAAATAAAATAAGACCATTTTGAATGACTAGCCGCGTGGAAAGATGCCGAAATCGATTTGGCATCCAACCATCAATTGCCATATTGGCAAGCACACTAGGTCCTGCAAGAAATCCAGTATTTGCTGCAAGAAACAAAATACCCGCTTCCAATAGTAATGTTATTAGCAGCACACCTTTGCCAAAATCTGAATCGCCTAAAATAGAATGGAAAACAATAGCATTTAACGTTTGACCAACTTCAGGTTTGGGTTCCCATAAAAGATAGAGCAAGATAATACCGCCTGCGATCATGCTTAAGGAAACAGCCATGTAAAACATAGTCCATTTACCCGTTTCAACACGGGGTTCACGTAAACGATTTACGTTGTTTGAAACGGCTTCAAGACCTGTGTAAGTACCACTTCCTAATGAGTAAGCATGTAAAATTAATGCAAGTACGGGAATCCAACCAACTTCTTTAATGGTAGTTTGAGTTTCTTTAATCGTGTTAGGAACAATAAGCGTAAGACCTTGATGGTGTGCAACAATGCCATAAATAATTAAGATGATATGGATGATAAAAAAACCAAGAAAGATAGGCAGTAAGAATTTAATGGATTCTTTCATGCCACGTGCGTTTAGTAATAACAATAGAAAAATTAAACCAACTTCCGCTAATAATTTATAACCTAGCATAGACGCAGGCAATAAACTAAAAAGTGCATTCATAGCACTTGCTGCAGATACAGCAATAGTCAATGCGTAATCGACAATTAATGCTGCTCCAGAGACGAGGCCAATTTTCGAACCTAAAAGTTGTGATGCAACTTTGTAACCTCCACCACCACTAGGGAAAAGTTCGATAACTTGGTTATAACCAATAGAAATAATAAAAACTGTAATGGCAGTTGCAATAGCTATATATAGTGCGAAATGAGTGTGTGTGCCTAATGCAATGTAAGCTTCTTCAGGACCATAACAAGATGAAGACAATCCGTCTGCACCAAGACCTACCCATGCAAGGAATGCAATTAAGGAAACATGGCGTAAGCTTTGTGGATTAAATGGATTAACCGGATTACCGAAAATCAATTGCTTTATTTGTTTACCTAAAGGCATAAAATCCCTTTACTCCCACTTCCTAGATGAGTTTGTTATGGTTTCATTGACTGTAAGCGAGCGATGCGCTTATCAATGGGAGGATGAGTTGAAAATAAATCAAACCAACTTGAGTGGTGATTAATTTTAAGAGCAGCGAGTGACGGCGCTTTGTTGTCTTCAATATCGGGTCCCAATTTTAATCGTTGCAATGCGGCTATCATTTTATCGCGGCCAGCAAGTGTTGCACCACCTTTATCTGCACGATATTCACGCCAGCGAGAATAGCTTGCTACTAAAATTGTGCCCAGTAAGGTAAAGAAGATATCGAACACAAAAGTCAGCAAGCTGAATGTGATATAGGAAATTTCGCCGTTTTTTTCATCTCCGCGTGATAATGCAGCGGAAATAGTATAAGCGGCAACGCGTGAAAGAAACATGGCAAATGCATTAATAATACCTTGTACCAAAGTCATGGTGACCATATCGCCATTGGCAATGTGTGAAATTTCATGGCCTAAAACAGCTTCAATTTCATCTCGATTCATACTATTTAATAAGCCCGATGAAACAGCGACCAATGAATTATTTTTGGATGGGCCTGTTGCAAAAGCATTTAATTCTGGTGAATGATAAATGCCAACTTCTGGCATCGTTTTTAAGCCAGCTTTTTTTGCCAGGTCATAAATAATGTCTAGTAGAAAATGTTCTTCGCGCGTTGCATTTTTGGGATTAATAATGACAACACCCATTGCCATTTTCGCAACAAACTTGGACATGAATAAGGAAATAAATGCACCGGCTGTGCCCCAAATTGCGCAGAAGATAGCGAGTGCTTTGTAATCGAGTCCGTGAGCAGTTAAATAGGAATGTAATCCTAACGCGCTAGTGATCAGAGAGATTGTTGCAATGACTAATACGTTGGTTGCAACAAATAAAAGAACTCGTTTTAGCATGACCCGTGGTCCCCGCTTATTATAGTGCGAATATTATAGGCAAATTCTGTGTATTTGTAAGTCAATTTGAGTGTTTTTTAAAATACCTTATTTTGGCTGCATACGTAAAGCTCCATCTAGTCGAATGACGGAGCCATTTAACATAGGATTTTCAATAATTTGCCGCACTAACATGGCAAATTCATCGGGTTTTGCTAGACGTTGTGGGAAGGGTACACTGACAGCGAGAGCGGCTCGTGCTTCATCTGAAATTTTGGCAAACATCGGTGTATCAACTAGTCCGGGCGCGATTGTCATGACGCGAATGCCAAATTGAGCCCCTTCGCGTGCTGCGGGCAATGTCATGCCTACAATGCCGCCTTTTGAAGCACTATAAGCAGTTTGTCCAATTTGACCTTCAAATGCGGCGACAGATGCAGTATTAATAATGACACCGCGTTCGCCGGTATCGTTGACGGTAGATAGAGTAGATAAACTAGCTGTTGCGAGTCGCATCACATTAAATGTACCAATTAGATTGACTTCAATGACGCGACGGAATTCATCAAGCGGCATAGGGCCTTCTCGATTAATCATACGTCTGCCATGCACAATGCCTGCGCAATTAACAATAATTCGTGCTGCGCCTAAACGATTGGTAGTTTCGGTGATTGCTTTTTCAACGCTTTCAGGTGATGTCACATCGCAGTGAATTGCACAGCCGTTTAATTCATCCGCAATTTTTTGTACGGCATCTTTATTTACATCGAGTAAGGCAACTTGTGCACCTAGTGTAGATAATAATTTTGCTGTTGCTGCACCCATGCCTGATGCGCCGCCGGTAATCATTGCTACGCAATTTTTAATTTCCATTTTATTTATTCCTTGTTGTTTCAAATTTGTCATGCCAGCCGCACGTTTTTTGTGCGAGGTGGCATCCAGAATATTTCAACATTTTTTGGATGCCAGCTAAAAGCATGCTGGCATGACAAACAAAAATAACAAATTATTAACTAGCCGTGAATTATCTTACAGAGGGCACAATTATTCCAGTAGAGAGTTTAGAGAATACGGGATAACATTTGTCGTCTTATGAAAAGGAGTTGAGGATGAAAATTCTCGTCGCGATTAAACGTGTCGTTGATTATAAAGCATCTGTGCGTGTGAAGTCAGATGGATCTGGTGTTGAAACAACCAATGTTAAAATGTCTATGAATCCTTTCGATGAAATTGCAGTTGAAGAAGCTGTGCGCTTAAAAGAAAAAGGATTGGCAACAGAAATTATCGTCATTTCAATAGGCAATGATGCATCACAAGAAGTACTGCGCAGCGCATTAGCAATGGGTGCAGACAAAGCAATTTTGATTAAAACAGATATGGAAGTTCAACCACTTGCTGCAGCAAAAATTATAAAAAAAATTGCTGAACAAGAATCGCCACAATTAATTATTTTAGGTAAACAAGCCATTGATACGGACAATAATCAAGTTGGACAAATGCTTGCTGGATTATTAAATTGGCCGCAAGGAACATTTGCATCAAAAATAGAATTACATGATAACGGATTAAGTGTGACGCGTGAAATTGATGGTGGTCTTGAAACACTTTTTCTTAATTTGCCTGCTGTGGTGACAACTGATTTACGATTAAATGAACCGCGTTATTTATCTCTTCCTAATATTGTACAAGCAAAAAAGAAACCGCTTACAACGATATCTGCTGACACATTGGATATTGATATTGCTTCTCGTATTAAAACATTACATGTTGCTGCGCCTGAAAAACGTAGAAGCGGTGTACGTTTGGCAACAGCAAAGGAATTGGTTGATAAATTACATGAGGCACAAGTTATTTAATGAAAATATTAATCATCGCAGAACATAACCAACAAATGTTGAAATCCGCTGTTAACAATACATTAACAGCAGCAAAGGAATTGAATTTTCCTATTGATCTATTAATCATGGGAAAAGATTGTCAAAAAGTAGCAAATGAAGCTGCTGCACTGCCGAATATTGAAAAAATATTTGTTGCTGATAATGATGTTTACGAACATCAATTAGCAGAAAACTGTGCGCAATTAGTCGCAACGTTTGCAAAGGATTATAATTATATCTTGGCAGGCGCAACCACTTTCGGAAAAAATTTATTGCCGCGTGTAGCTGCATTGTTAGATGTTGCGATGATAAGCGATGTTATCAAGATTAATTCACCAGATACATTTGTACGGCCAATTTATGCGGGCAATATACTTGCTACTGTACAATCGCAAGATAAATTAAAAATTTTAAGCATTAGAACAACCGCCTTTGCCCCGACTAAATCAACAGCAGAAAAGAAAGCGATAATTGAAAAGATAACTGAAGTTGTTCCAAATAATTTATCGCGATTTGAAAACCAAACACTGACAGAATCAGCGCGTCCTGAATTATCATCTGCCCATATTATTATTTCTGGCGGCCGTGGTTTAAAAAGTGCGGAAAATTTTAAATTATTAGAAACCATCGCTGACCGTTTAGGTGCTGCAATCGGCGCATCACGTGCAGCGGTTGATGCAGGGTTTGTACCAAATGATTATCAAGTAGGGCAAACCGGTAAAGTAGTTGCACCTGATTTGTATATTGCGGTGGGTATTTCTGGCGCCATTCAACATCTTGCTGGAATGAAAGATAGTAAAGTGATTGTGGCAATTAATAACGATCCTGATGCACCTATTTTTCAAGTGGCAGATTATGGTTTAGTTGCAGATCTTTTTAAAGCGTTGCCAGAATTGGAAACTGAATTAGAAAAAATTAAAAGTTAGGAAATTATTATGGGAATGTTAGTAGATGGTAAGTGGGAAATAACGCCAATTGTAACGGGCGATAAAAGCGGGCATTTTGTACGTAAGGCATCGGCGTTTCGTCACACGATTACGGCGGATGGCAGCAATGAATTTAAAGCAGAGCCCAATCGTTATCATTTATATCTTTCTTATGCTTGTCCGTGGGCATCACGCGCACTTATGTTTTTACGTTTGAAGAAATTAGAAAACGTTATTTCATTTTCATTCGTTGAACCATTAATGCTGGATATGGGTTGGGAATTTGGAAATGATGCGGAAACAAAAGATCCTTTATTTGGTTATCAATATTTGCATCAAGTTTATCAACGTGCAGATGCACATTATACGGGTAAAGCGACGGTCCCAGCTTTATGGGACAAAGTAAAGAATACGATTGTTAATAATGAATCATCTGAAATCATTCGTATGTTAAATAAAGAATTTGACGCATTTACCGATGTGAAAGTTGATTATTATCCAAAAAATTTACGTAATGAAATTGACGATATAAATCAATTTGTTTATGACACCATTAATAATGGTGTTTATAAATGTGGATTTGCAAGTCAACAAGCAGCTTATGATGAAGCTGTTGTTGAATTATTTCATGCACTCGATCAAATAGAAAAACGATTAAGCAAACAGCGCTATTTAGTTGATGATGTATTAACAGAAGCAGATTGGCGTTTGTTTACGACATTAATCCGTTTTGATGTAGTGTATTACTCTCATTTCAAATGTAATTTACATCGTTTGAGTGATTATCCAAGCTTATCAAAATATTTGCATGAGTTGTATCAAGTGCCCGGCATTAAATCTACAGTAAACTTTGATCACATTAAAAAACACTATTTTGGCAGCCATAAGTTTTTGAACCCATCGGGTATTATTCCTATGGGCCCAATATTAAATTTCGATTGATGTTATAATTTTCTACTTTTACATGCGTTTTCAAATATACGATAGGTTTCATGATTAACCACTAATTTAGCGGGATTGTTATCATCTAAATGATCGGCTATCTGCTTAGTTATTTCAAAAGGAACTTTAAAGAAAGTTATCATGCATCGACCTTGAATTGTACGGATTTTTTCTACATTTTGAGGTTGTTGCAACGGTAATATATTATAAGTTGCTTTATTTACTACAACACAAGATGAGTTATCTGTAAAAACATAGGCAAGTATTTTGTTAAATGCATCATCAGGCATTTTAAATAGAATAGATAAAGAAGGTAGTGTTTCATCAAGAATAATAGTTAGCCATTTTCTTCGAACAATATTGGGTAGATATAAATATTGTTGTAGCGAAGGTGAAATATTTTTAAAAAGGATTTTTTGATCAGCTTCATTCACATAGAGTAAAATCGTAGTAAAATCTTGTGGATTTTTTTCAAAGTAAAATTTAACTAATTGATTATTGACAATAGCAACGGTGATTAATTCTGATAATAAACCGTATTTATTAAGTAATTTCTTGTGAAGTGTGATAGAAGTTTTTAATTCTGAAATTCTTTGTTCTAATTCTGAAAATTCTTCAATACTTAAATTAATAGGATCTTTTTGAATTTCTATTTGATATTTATCGTCAAGATTTTTAAGTTTTTTTAAATCTCTCGCTCTATAATGAGTTGAAGTTAAAGTACATTCATTTAACGAAATCTTCATTTGATGCATTTTTTCTGGATCGAGTAAATCTTTAATAAATAGAAATGCAGATAGTGGTGATGATATTAAATCATCAAGCATTATATTTTCAATTAAATTATCCCTGGTCATTCTTCTTGTAAACCATGTAGGATTTGAAACAACGCGAATATCTTTTGATAACAAAAAAAATGAAATATTTAATGTGTGCATCATAGCAAAAAAATAAGAATTGGAAGAGGTTGGTGATTTTACAAAACATTGCTGTTTTGATGCTCCATGGTAAAGATCATATACATTATGTATTTCAGACAGTATATTCATGTAAGAGTCGTGGTCACTTAAATTTTCCAATATTTTTTCATAGAATTTTTTGTAAATCTTTGCATAAGTGGGAGTGGAAGCAGTGGGATAAGTAGTGAGTAAAGTAACGAGTAGATTTTTTTCATATATGTCTTTTGGCAAGATCTCTTCTAGTGTGTTGGCGAGCAAGCCTTGTGCTTCTGCTTTCAATTTATCTTCATCTAAAATGACGGGAGAATTTTTTATTTTTTCTTTCAATCTTTTTTTCAAT
>DAIEGU010000163.1 GCA_027356065.1 Gammaproteobacteria bacterium | reverse complement strand
TGCCACAAACACCGCAGTTAAAAAATATTATCATTACTCATTTGGGTGATTTGTTTCCGCCAGTCAAGGCATTGCTAAGTAATTTTTTATTAAAATATGTTTATAGAAAAATTCCTGCATGGGACATACCAAGTTCTGTTCCTTTTAAAACAACATTAGCGAAAGGAAGTGAGTACGCATTTCACAAAGTTCCTTTGGTGAATACTGATATTGCATTTTTACAATACACTGGTGGTACCACAGGTGTTTCAAAAGGAACCATGCTCACACATAGAAATTTAATTTCGAATTTACAACAAGCTGATGCGTGGTTTGGAAGTTTGATAGTCGATGATCCTAATCACCAGGAAATTATTATTACTGCTTTACCGCTTTATCACATCTTCTCATTAACAGCGAATTGCCTATACTTTTCTAAAATAGGCGGTTTAAATGTGTTGATCACTAATCCGCGCGACATTCCGAGTGTGATCAAAACGATGAGCAAGTTTAAATTTTCCGCGGTTACTGGCGTCAACACATTATTCAATGCATTAGTTAAAAATCCTGATTTTGCTAAATTGGATTTTAGTCAATTGAGATTAACATTAGGTGGCGGTATGGCGGTGCAACGCGCAGTTGCAGAGAAATGGCAACAGATTACAGGCGCGCCATTACTTGAAGCTTATGGTCTCACCGAAACTTCTCCTTGTGTATCAATCAATCCTGCGAATCTACATTTATATAATGGAACAATAGGTTTACCAGTGCCGTCAACAAACGTTGCTATTTTTGATGAAGAAGGCCATGAAGTTCCTATCGGCAAGTCCGGTGAATTAGCGGTGAAGGGCCCTCAAGTTATGCAAGGTTATTGGCAAAATCCCATCGAAACTCAAAAGGTATTTACCAAAGATGGTTGGTTGTTAACAGGTGATGTTGCTTGCATGAATGAAGATGGTTTTTTGCGCATTTTAGAGCGCAAGAAAGACATGATATTGGTTTCAGGCTTTAACGTTTATCCGAACGAGATTGAAGATGTTTTGGCTCGTTTACAAGGAGTGCGCGAAGTTGCTGTTATAGGTGCACCAGATGAACACTCTGGCGAAGTAGTAAAAGCCTTTATTGTGAAAGATAATCCTAATTTAACGGAATCTGAAGTTATTCAATATGCTCGTAAACATTTAACTCCCTATAAAGTCCCTAAAGAAGTTGAATTTCGTACTGAGCTTCCTAAGTCAAATGTTGGCAAGATATTGCGAAGGGCATTGCGCGATTCATTACATTCATCGTAAAAAATTTATTCTAATGCAAGTCCCGCTAATTAGGCGGGTACTCGCATTAGAAAACTCTGACACATACAAACTTATTAAGTTGATGGAGGACGTCTACCTATCGAGATACCTGCAACCAGCAATACAAGAAATATAATCAGAAATAAAACAAATAATACTTTTGCAATACCTGCTGCTGCAACTGCGATTCCCGTAAAACCCAAGAGTCCGGCGATAATAGCAATGATTAAAAAGACGGCTGCCCAATACAACATAATATTCTCCTCCTTTAGAAGACTTATTTTTATAGATATTCCGATATTGCAATTTAATTTTACCACTAAATAGCCAACCAAAAATTATCACTAGAAAGATCGTTTTTATCGACAAATTATTAATAAAATCAAAATTAGATTTATTGAAAGAAATAATCTTTTTATCCAACCAACATTAATAAGTTTAAATGAAAATCTATTGGGACATAGATTATTAATTATGTTACAATTCCGCGATTTAACCCCCTTTATCATTAAACGTGAATGCAGCCCACTATGGATAATTCAATCGCGAAAGAAGTCCAAAAAGTTAGTGTCGAAACTGAACTAAAAAAATCATATCTCGATTATGCTATGAGCGTCATTGTTGGACGTGCGCTCCCAGATGTACGGGATGGCTTAAAGCCGGTACATAGGCGAGTGTTGTTTGCAATGCACGAGCTTGGGAATGACTGGAATAAACCTTATAAAAAATCTGCTCGTATCGTCGGTGATGTAATCGGTAAATATCATCCGCATGGAGATACAGCAGTTTATGACACTATCGTACGTATGGCACAGCCATTCTCGATGCGATATTTGCTTGTTGATGGCCAAGGAAATTTTGGTTCCATCGATGGCGATGCAGCAGCGGCAATGCGTTATACCGAAATACGTATGTCCAAGCTTGCACATATGTTGCTTGCAGATATAGAAAAAGAAACCGTCGATTTCGTACCCAATTATGATGAAAATGAAATGATGCCGGCTGTGCTGCCAACGCGCATACCGCATCTTTTAGTAAATGGTTCATCAGGTATTGCGGTAGGTATGGCAACTAATATTCCTCCGCATAATCTTACTGAAATTATTAATGCTTGTTTGGCTGTTATTGATAATCCTCAAATTTCTATCAATGATTTGATGCAGCATGTTCCGGGTCCAGATTTTCCAACAGCAGGCATCATCCAAGGAAAAAATGGCATCATTGAAGCTTATCATACTGGCCGTGGTCGTATGGTTGTACGTGCTAAATTGCATGTCGAAAAAGATGAAAAATCAGGTAAAGAAAGAATTATTGTTACTGAGTTACCTTATCAAGTTAATAAAGCACGATTAGTAGAACGTATTGCTGAATTAGTTAAAGAGAAAAAAATTGAGGGCATCACTGCACTGCGTGATGAATCTGATAAGCAAGGTATGCGCGTTGTTATCGAGCTTCGTCGTGGTGAAAATACAGAAGTGATACAAAATAATTTATTTGTACATACGCAACTACAAAGCGTGTATGGCATAAATATTGTTGCATTAGCTGATGGCCAACCCCGTGTATTAAATCTTAAACAATTACTTGAAGCGTTCGTTAGCCACAGGCGTGAAGTCGTAACAAGACGCACTGTGTTTGACTTACGTAAAGCACGTGAGCGAGTTCATTTGTTAGAAGGTCTTGCTATTGCGCTTTCAAACATTGATGAAATGATTGCGCTGATTAAAAAAGCAAAAGATTCTGCGGAAGCGAAAACAGAAATGATGTCGCGTATGTGGAATGCAGCAAAAACAGTTGAAATTTTAACTCGCGCAGGAAAACTCGACACGGTTACACATATAACAGAAATGTATGGTTTGACTGATCAAGGTTATCGTTTATCACCTGAACAAGCTCAAGCTATCCTTGAAATGCGCTTGAATCGTTTGACAGGTCTTGAGCAAGATAAAATTGCTGCAGAACATAAAGAATTGCAAACATTGATTGGACAGTTAATGGAAATTTTACAAAATCCAACTCGATTAATGGAAGTTATTCGTGAAGAACTGATCGCCGTAAGAAGTGATTTTGGTGATGCAAGACGGACCGAAATCATTGAAACAGAAGAGGGTGCAGTTCTTATTGAAGATTTAATTCCAGATGAAGAAGTCGTTGTGACTTTATCGCATGAAGGTTATGTCAAAACACAACCATTAACGACTTATCAAGCTCAACATAGAGGAGGTCGCGGTAAATCAGCGACTGTCATGAAAGAAGAAGATTTTGTTGAGTACTTAATTGCTGCACGTACACATGATACGGTTTTATGTTTTACCACGCATGGCAAAGTATATTGGCTCAAGGTATATCAATTACCACAAGCCAACCGAACTTCACGCGGCCGTCCTATCATTAATTTGCTACCGCTTGCAGAAGGTGAACGCGTTAACGCTTTCTTGTCTGTTCGTGAATATCTCGAAAACCAATATGTTGTAATGGCAACGTCGATGGGGCTTATCAAGAAAGTCTCCTTGGTTAATTTTTCACGTCCACGCAGCTCAGGCATTATTGCTATTGCATTAAATGAAGGGGATTGCTTAGTAAAAGCCGATATCACTGATGGTAATCACGATGTCATGCTATTTACTGATGCAGGTAAAGTTGTACGTTTTCCTGAAAGTAAAGTTCGCTGTATGGGACGTCAGGCAGTGGGTGTTCGCGGTGTGAAACTACAAGATAATCAAAAAGTCGTTTCAATGATTGTTGCGCAAAAAGGCGATATCTTAACAGCCACGGAAAATGGCTTTGGCAAGCGCACCGCATTGGATGAATATCGTTTAAGCGGACGCGGTGGACAAGGCGTGATTTCTATTCACGTGAATGAACGTAACGGCAAAGTTGTCAGTGCAATCCAAGTTAATGCTGAAGATGAAGTTATGTTAATTAGCAATAAAGGTACGCTGGTTCGCGTTCCTGTTGCTGAAATTTCTTTAATTGGCCGTAATACACAAGGTGTTCGCTTGATTCAATTAAGCGAAGGTGAAGCGCTGGTCAGTTTGGAATGTATTGCAAATATCAATGAAGAGGAAAAGGAATGATCTCTGATAAGGAACATGTTATTACCGTCGATGGAGCAAGCGGAACTGGTAAAGGGACTGTCAGTTTATTGCTAGCTAAACGACTAGGTTGGAAATTTCTGGATAGCGGCGCTTTATATAGAGTGCTCGCATTAGCAGCCCAAAAACACCAAGTTGCTTTTGATAATGAGAAAGCCTTGGAGGTGCTCGCTGAACACTTAGATGTCCAGTTTCTTGCCCAAGAAACATCTGCTTCTCAAATTATTTTAGAAGGAGAGGATGTAACTACCACTATCCGTACCGAAAAAATGGGCAATGCAGCCTCTATTGTGGGGGCGCTTCCAGCTGTGCGCGCAGCATTATTGAGCCGTCAGCGCGCTTTTCGTGACACGCCTGGTTTGGTGGCGGACGGTAGGGACATGGGTACCGTCGTATTTCCTGATGCAGAGCTTAAAATTTTCCTCACAGCAACCCCAGAAGAGCGAGCACTTCGACGCTTTAACCAGTTGAAGCAACAGGGCATTAGTGTTACCCTAGGCGACCTCATCATGGAGCTGCGTGAGCGTGATAAACGCGATCAAGAACGCGCTGTGGCACCGCTTAAACCAGCAGAAGATGCTGTTTGTATTGCCACTGATGGTCTTACCATTGATCAAGTTGTCGAAAGAATCCTACTTGAATATAAGGGTAAAGCGGGAAAAAAGGCCTTTCCTGCTACAACAGATCTGATAAATAAACAGAGTGAAGCTGTGGTAGCAGAGTAAGAAGTTAAACATTAACCGTTGTAAATGAGTTGAAATAATATATGTCAAATATGGCTGATAATTTTGCGCAATTGTTCGAAAGCAGTTTAAATGAAACCCCAATGTTACCTGGTGCTATCATCACCGCTACCGTTGAACGCATTGAAGATAAACATGTAGTTGTTGATGCAGGCTTAAAGTCTGAATCTTACATTGCGATTGAACAGTTTTATGATGAAAGCGGCAAGTTAGAAATTAAAGTTGGTGACGAAGTTAAAGTAGCACTTGAAGTATTAGAAGATGGTTTTGGCAGTACACGTCTTTCACGTGAACGCGCAAAGCGTCTGGAATCTTGGTCACATTTGGAAAGTGCTTACGAATCCAAAGAAACCATTAAAGGTGTTATTATTGGCCGAGTTAAAGGTGGTTTTACTGTTGAAATTAACAAAGTGCGCGCATTCTTGCCAGGCTCATTGGTTGATGTTAAGCCTATCCGTGATCCAGAAGCATTTGAAGGTAAAGAATTCGAATTCAAAGTTATTAAAGTTGATCCAAAACGAAATAACATCGTTGTGTCCCGCCGTGCTGTTCTTGAAGCTGAAACCAATGTTGAACGTGCAGCAGTGCTTGAAAACATTAATGAAGGTGATGAAATTAAAGGTGTTGTTAAAAACCTTACCGATTACGGCGCATTTATTGATTTGGGCGGCGTAGATGGCTTGTTACATATCACAGACATGTCTTGGAAACGTATCAAACATCCTAGCGAAATTTTAACTATTGGCGATGAAATCAAAGTTAAAGTATTAAAGATTGATCGCGACAACGTACGTGTATCACTCGGTCTCAAACAATTGGGCGGTGATCCATGGCAAGACATTAGTCAACGTTATCCAGTTAGTTCCAAAATTTCTGGCCGCGTAACAAATATTACTGACTATGGCTGCTTCGTTGAAATTGAAGAAGGCATTGAAGGTTTAGTTCACGTTTCAGAAATGGATTGGACAAACAAAAACGTTAACCCAAATAAAGTTATTCACTTAGGCCAAGAAGTTGAAGTGATGGTACTTGATGTTGATGCTGAACGTCGTCGTATTTCACTCGGTATCAAACAATGCACTTCAAATCCATGGGCTGCATTTGCTGAAAACCATCAGAAAAGCGAACAAGTTAAAGGTAAAATCAAATCTATCACTGATTTCGGTATCTTCCTTGAACTTGATGGCGGCATCGATGGCCTCATTTATCTATCTGATATCGCTTGGAGCGAAACTGAAGCGCAAGATACATTACGTAAATATCAGAAAGGTGATGAACTCGAAGCAATTATTCTCGCAATTGATGTTGAGCGTGAACGTATTGCATTAGGCTTAAAGCAATTAGCAGAAGATCCATTAGCAAACTTCCTTATTGAAAATGAAAAAGGCACCGTTGTAACAGGTACAGTGGTTGAAGTTGATCAAAAGCAAGCAATTATCGAATTAGCTGAAGGTATACGCGGTGTATTGCGTGCAGCTGAATTGTCCGCTGACAAGATTGACGATGTGCGTACTAAGTTGCAATTAGGTGACTCTGTTGAAGCTAAAGTTATGGGTACAGATAGAAAGATCCATGCTATTACATTGTCAGTAAAAGCTAAAGATGCAAAAGCGCCTGCTAAGAAAGCAGCTAAAGCAACTAAAGCTGCTGCTACTGCTGGCACTGCTGCTGCAACTGGCAAGAAAAAGAAAGGATCATCTGAATCACAGCTTAAAACAACATTCGGTGATTTATTTAAAGATCACATCAATGGTGATGATAAAGAAGATAAGTAAACCCTGTAAATCACGAGACATCTGTGCCTCGTGATTTATTATAGAGAGTTTATTTCTAGTAAAAAAAGCCGCTGCTATAGCGGCTTTTTTATTGTAGATTGCCTCGGGTCGTATCTCGGATGGCTTTGTCTATATGTCATCCTGAACAGGCGTTTTTTGCCTGTGAAAGATCTTTTGTGATGCTAAAGAAAAAGGAGATCCTTCACAGGCAAAAAACGCCTGTTCAGGATGACAAGTATTATACGGAGCACAACAGCCGTAAGAAAACTTATTAGAGTACACCCATGGATGAACATATTTTCAGATACCAATCGACAGACTTAAACTACGTTGAATGGCCAGATAATGGCTTAAGTATTTTATTACTTCACGGGAGTTGCAGTCGTTGGCAATCATTTTTACCAATTGCTTCTGATTTAAAAACGAATTTACATGTGCATGCAATTGATTTTCGCGGTCATGGTAAATCAGCTCGAGCAAGTTCTTATCATCTCCAAGATTACGTCCAAGATTGTTTTTTATTTATAAAAGAACATATCAAAAAACCGACAATTATCTTTGGAAATTCGTTAGGAGGAATGGTTGCTCTCATGACAGCGGCATATCACCCTGAGTTGATACGAGCAGTTATTGTTGGTGATGCGCCTATTGCAATTGAAAGTCTTCGTCATCTCATTGATAGTCAGCGCGATTTTGCACATCAAGTTATTTACTGGTTGCGTAATAATAAAATAGAAAATATTTATAATGAATTAAAAGACGATCATTTTGCTGAAAGTTTAAGTTTATGCGATCCTGATATGCTTGTTGCCATGTTTGATAAATTTGAATCTACATTTAGTGAGTATTCAACAATTAAATTATTTCCATTGATAACTTGTCCAGTTTTATTAATTCGTGGAAACATTAAAAAAGGTAGTTTAATTTCTGATTTTGATATTAGTCGTGCATCAAAACTATTAGCAAATTCGTCTCATGTTCAGCTACCAAATGTCGGACACTCTCTTATGGAAGATAAGATATCGCTTCTAAAAGAAATAAAATTTTTTATAGATAATATAAAAATAAAGGAAGGCTAACAATGAAGGAACTACTTCGACACATTAAAGATTTACCCATTCAAACAATTACTATAAAAAATCGTTCTTATCCTGTGCATGTCGATGGTACTGGTGATATCCCTTTATTAAGTATAGGAATAGGAAGTCATTTGCAAATGACACTTCCTGTATCCTTAGTGTCAGATGAAGTCTTTAAAAGTTTACTCTACAGATCTTTATTGGATTTCTTCACAGAATCTTACACAACCAGACCAATTGACTATGACTGAGATAGTCGATGATATTATAGAAGTGATTTCCCAATTATCTCTTTCGCACTGTATTATCACCGGTTTTTCCTGTTTTGGTATTCTGGCGTTAGAAGTAGCTAAAAGACAAGATCCACGGGTAAAAGGCGTAGTTTTAGTTTCCACGCCGCCAGGCTGGAGTGCAGAAATAGTTGCGGCTGGCCAATCCCATTTTGATCAGCAAGCCTCTATCGAACGTAAGAGCAATGATGCACAGCGGAAAGAACACTTTTTAAAAATAAAAAAACCCAATGAATCTATTGGTTCAGTCAATGCCTACGCAGCGGATGCCGCGCGTTATTGGAAAGACTTTACTCTCTCTCACGATTTTTTTGAGCTTCTCTGGCAAGATATTCACGTTGATGACAGAATCATCAATCACTTCTTTTCTACTTTACTTCCTGCTCATGATTTAGCAATTGATTTGAATAAGATTACTGTTCCTGTGGTACTTTTTTCAGGACAACTTGATTATGACTCCATCCCTTTAATATTGTGGAAATCATTTCCTAAACCGCCTAATTTTATCTTTGTAGATTGTGGAGAAACAGGTCATTGGCCTCAACTCGAAAATCCTATTTTTTTGAGAAGGCATTTAAATATTGGTTACAGGAACAGAGATTTTTACCATGACCTTATTTTTTCTGAAGATTTTGAATATAAGAAGCGCTATTGTTTAACCAGTCTTCACGAACGGGAGTGAAAAAATCAATATCAATTGTATCTTCAAGCGCATGAAATTCGTGAGGTACATTGGGTGGAATAATTAATACTTCACCGGATTTAACAATGAATTCTTTTCCTTGTGATAAAACTTTTACTGAACCCTTTGTAATCCAGGTAATTTGTTCATTAGGATGAAAGTGAGGTCCGGCTCCCATCCTGGTCAAAAGGGGACAAATCTCTTTTGTTACCAATAATAATTATGCGGCTTTCTGTTACCCAAATCCCATACTAAACCATCAGGGTCATAACCATGCATGACTTTGACACAGTTATGTTTAT
>DAIEGU010000161.1 GCA_027356065.1 Gammaproteobacteria bacterium | reverse complement strand
TTAAACATTTTCGTGCAATAGCAACGCGATTCGATAAATTAAAGAGAAATTACACATCAATGGTAGCTTTAGCATGCGGCTACCTCTGGCTGCCTATGTGAATTGTCAACAGACCCTACTTTTCCACCTCTGTTGAAACTCCATCACACTTAGCTCAGTCAAAGGAGATTCTGCAGTCATTTCATCAAATACCTCTTTTGACAATGTCACTGCTGGTACACCCAAACGAAAACAATCTATACATTGCTGTTTAGTACGCAAAGCCGCAGCGATTATTTTCAGTGGGAAATCTTCTATATAAATAATAGCAAGCATATCGCTTAAAATTTTCAAATATCCGTCTTGTTGTTCGCTTATGCGACCTATATAAGGTGCTGTATAATTAGCTCCTGCTAACCCGCTTAAGATAATTTGAGAAGGCTCATAAATCGCTGTTGCCATTGTAGTCACCCCTGTCATTGGCAATAATTTCTTTGCCTCAATAATATAATCTCTATCAATTGTATCTAACCATAACTCCATAATGTGACTTAACTCCTTTGTTATATTTGCATTATAGAGATTATTTGACCGAGATTTCAAATGAGTTACTGCCTGTGTTAGCATCGTACATCAAACTCAAACTAATCAAATTCAACATGAAACAATACACTATTAAAGTCACTGTCTTACTAGAAAATACATTCTGGATAGGCGTTTTTGAACGTAACGATAAAGATGGTTATGCGGTTGCCAAAAATATTTTTGGCAGCGAACCTACTGACGCAGAACTATATGATTTTATCTTTGCTCATTTTGAAAAACTTCGCTTTACTCAACCGCAAGATTTTAAATTAATTATTAAACGAAAAAATCATAAACGTATGCTGCGTGAAGTAAAAAGAGAAATGGAAAAAGCCAAACAAGGTTTATCCAGCACAACTCACGCACAAGAAGTACTACGCATTGATCTTGAGAAAAATAAAAAACTAAAAAAAGTGAACACCAAAGCACAAAAAGAAGCTGAGCGTGAAGAAAAATTTCAACAAAAACAGCAAAAGAGAAAGCAAAAACATAGAGGACATTAATGCAACAAGAAAGAATTGCAAAAACCTTGATACTAACGACTGTTATTTTGATGGATTTACTCGCTGGCATGGAGTTTGATCTCTTTGTACCAAGCTTTCCCGAATTACAAAGCCATTTTCATCTGTCGCCATTCTGGGTAGAGTCTTTATTGTCAGTTAACTTTCTAGGCTATTGCGTCAGCTTATTTTTTGTCGGTGGACTGGCAGATAATTTTGGTCGTAAACCCATCATTTTGCTGGGTCTGATTATTTTTATTATCGGCAGTCTATCTTGCCTATGGGCACCTTCTTATTCATTTCTTCTTATTGGACGGCTCCTTCAAGGAATAGGAATAGCAGCGCCAGCTATTTTAAGTTTTTTAATTATTGCTGACTCTTATCCACTTAAACAGCAACAATTTTGGATGGCCATGTTAAATGGAACCAAGAATACAGCTGTTGCCATCGCACCAGTCATTGGTAGTTACATCACAATTTATTTCAACTGGCATGGAAATTTTGCAACTCTATTGAGCTTAGGCCTAATCACACTCATCCTAACTACTCTATTTATTCCTTATAAAACACCCGAACACAAAGAAACTCTTTCGCTGAAAGGATATATTCCCTTATTTCAATCAAGCTCTTTAATGTTGTTAATGACTAACATTATTTTTATGTTTGTTCCTTATTGGATTTTTGTTGGAATGTCGCCGTTGTTATATATGCAAGATTTACATGTGAGTCTCACACACTTTGGTTATTACCAAGGTGTACTCGCTTTAGTATTTGCTATTGGTAGTGTTTTGTTTGGTCTAATCATGCATACCTTTTCACAAAAAAAGATTTTACGCGCAGCAAGTAAACTGTACATGATTAGCTTAATCAGTATCGGCCTCGTTACTTTGACCAATAGCTATAATCCCTTATTCATTACCCTCGCATTCTTGCCATTCATCATTAGCCAGATAATACCCTCTAATATATTGGTCCCTATTTGCATGAACTACATTCCACAATCGAAAGGAAAAATATCCGCTGTTCTTCAAGGTTCACAACTTATTTTTTCAGCATTGAGTGTTGAGATTGCTGGATACTTTTATCAAAGATCGTTTAAAAACATTGGAATGATTATTTCCATTTTCATTCTAATGGCAACTCTTACTCATTTTCTGGTGATCAAAAACCTCAACCTTATAAAGGTAGATAAAGATGAACTATGAAATTATTTATGAAAAAAATCCCGTATCAGAAGACATCCAAATATTAAACGATGGCATCATGGAAGAAGCCAAACGAAAGAAAGACATGAAACAACTCGATTTTTTTGCATTTTTTATCCGTGATGAAAAGGGAAAAATCATGGGTGGCTGCGGTGGAGACAACATGTATGGAGGTTTATTTGTAGGTCAGCTTTGGGTAGCAAAACCACTACGCAACAAAGGATATGGCACTCAGTTAATGCAAAAAGCAGAAACTTTAGCGAAAGAAAGTAAATGTAATTTCATCGCGGTCAATACATTTGACTGGGAAGCGTTGGGTTTCTACAAAAAACTTGGGTTTTATGTTGAGTTTGAGCGTAAAGGATTTGATAAAAATTCGATATTTTATTTTTTAAGAAAAGATTTAATAAGTTGCATTTAGGAAAATTCGAACCGGGATCGTTTCAGGTCTAAACATTCATTTTTTTGTTGGATATGCTCCATTCTTACTACCATGATGTGGGTCGTGCCAAACAAATCTAAGTACACGTCCATCACGAATCCCATATAATCTAAGCGTATTATTTAAGCGCAGTGAGAATAGTTCGTCATTATCATCTAACTTGAGCTTCTCTAAGCGTTTTTGCGCTTCTTTAGTAAAGCCATCAATTGGTAAAGTATGGTTATTAGTTCCACTTGATCGACCACCATTAGCTTGTTTGATTTGATTCCAAGACATTTTCTCAAAATCATGAAGTGATTTTATAATTTCAAGATGCTCGCTGTTTTTGAGCTTCGACCATCCCCAGAGTGAATGGCTTTCATCGCAACGATGGAATTGCCATGCGGGAGTCTGATGATCAGTTGAACGAGGATTTTCTTTCGCACGAATTTGCTGACCGCTATTTGGTTCGTGGTTTATTCGAGGCTGTCTACTTGGAGGATTATAAGCGGCTTTAGGATTTTTATTTTTTGCCATTTAGATACTGCTGTAATACTCTGACATTGATTCCGTTGATATCACACTGCTACCACGCTCGCCATCTGCCAAACCCACACGAGCAATTTTCCAGGGTTCTTCCATATGAGTAAGATCGCTTAGCCATTGAGCATCTTTATCGCCATAAAATTTTAGAACACGATCAATAACATCTTTATTCTTAGGTGTGAGAGATGAAGCATCCCCTTTAAAAAATCCAGGAGAAAGACTAAATGAACCATGGTGAAGGCTATATAAGTAAGGCACTACAGGACCATTTGCCCAGGCCTGAATTTCCTCAGAAAATAATTCCTTATCTTCCCAAACAAGATGCCAAGCTTGAGCATAATAAACTAGCTTTTGCAGCTTCATAGCAGACATTGCGCCATGTTTTTGTAAAATATAATCAGCTACATCAATTGCTCGGACAGTCATATGAACCTCTGTATAATTACAGCTTTAATTATAATACGAAACGGGCTTAATACCGCTTCATTTCAAAATGAGAGTAACTTTTTAATATTGATTTGCTGACTGGATGTAACAAAAATACGACGGAAATTGATTTTGTTTTGCATACGCCAAACTATAAATTATTAATCTGGCGTCCCCAAGGGGATTCGAACCCCTGTTACCGCCGTGAAAGGGCGATGTCCTAGGCCTCTAGACGATGGGGACGTAAATACGTCACTGACTTTCTCTCTGGAGCTAACCGGGATCGAACCGGTGACCTCTTGCATGCCATGCAAGCGCTCTCCCAGCTGAGCTATAGCCCCGTTCAGTTCAATCTCTCGTTACTCTTTGAGAGAGACGCGATTCTAAAAAGCATAAGTATGTTTGTCAACAAAAATGGATGATTTAATACGAATAAATCAAACATCCATCACTTTGTTCAGTCGTTCAACTACCCTATCTCTACCAATCAGCAACATAGTGATATCAATTGGTGGTGATACCGTACCACCTGTTAGGGCAATTCGAACAGGTTGTGCGAGTTTTCCAAGCTTTAATCCGTGTGATTCTGCTGCTTGATTCAATGTTTCATGAATTTTTTCTTTTGACCATTCTGATAAATCGGCAAGTTTGTCTCGCAAAGTTGTCAGAGCAGGAACCAAATCGGTAGGAAAGTGTGCTTTCATTTCATCAGTCACATGTACATCTTCATAAAAATAACGACTGCGTTCGGCCATTTCCTTCAATGTTTTTGTGCGCTCAGCTTGGGCTTTAATCACATCATGTAATGATGGTCCTTCACTGATATCAATTTCTAACTTTTGCATATGCCATGCAAATTCTTTTGCAATATGCAGAGGATCACCGGTCTTCATATAATGCTGATTCAGCCATAATAATTTTTCTTGGTTAAACGCAGCAGGCGCACGATTAATATTATGAAGATCGAAATATTGAATTAACTCATCAATAGAAAAAATTTCCTGATCGCCATGCGACCAACCAAGGCGCGCAAGATAATTGAGTAATGCTTCCGGCAAAAACCCTTCTTCACGATATTGCAATACACTGACTGCGCCATGACGTTTTGATAAACGTTTACCATCACTGCCTAAAATCATTGGAACATGCGCATAAGCGGGTGGCGTTGCGCCTAGCGCACGCAAAATATTAATTTGTCGCGGCGTATTATTAATGTGATCATCTCCGCGAATCACATGCGTAATTTTCATGTCCCAATCATCAACAACAACAGTGAAATTATAGGTAGGTGTACCATCACTGCGAGCAATAATCAGATCATCTAATTCCGCATTTGCAAACACAACTTTGCCGCGGACTAAATCCTCAAACTCAACCACACCTTCTTCTGGATTTTTAAATCGGACCACATAAGGGCCTTCTTTATTACTCGTATCATGATGACGACAAAAACCGTCGTAACGTGGTTTTTGTTTATTCGCCATTTGTTCTTCGCGTAATTTTTCTAATCGTTCTTTGGAGCAATAACAACGATAAGCTTTACCTTCTTCCAGCATTTGGTTGATTACTTCTTTATAACGATCAAAATGCTTAGTTTGATAGAACGGGCCTTCATCATAATTCAAATTCAACCATTCCATTCCATCCAAAATAGCTTGCACTGACTCAGGAGTAGAACGTTCTAAATCCGTATCTTCGATACGCAAAATAAAAGTGCCTTTTGTCTTGCGCGCATAAAGCCAACAATACAATGCTGTGCGAGCGCCCCCAATATGCAAATAGCCAGTTGGACTGGGTGCGAAACGAGTACGGACCATGGATGATACCTTTGTTGATAGTAAAAAGGGGGGTATTGTAACAGTCAGATCACCGCCCTGCACTATTCCGCCATACTCAAAGTAGCGACGGAAAAGGTTTAAGCGTATTATGTCGCGCTACCGGCACTTATCCGGACATAACTAATACAGAAGAACACACTCATGAATACTTCAATTTGGGAAGTCATAGCGAATACACCTTGGTGGGTGTTTGCTATATTGGTTTATCTTATTCGTGTAGGCCTACTCGCAACACGATCACGCGTCGTGCATATTCGCAGAATGCTGACTGTGCCGTTAATTTTCATCGGGCTTTCTTTTGTTAGCCTGTATAACAACCCGCAATTATCAAACAATCAAATCGCCATGTGGGTAGGCGCATTCTCCATAGGCAGTATCCTCGGCTGGCTGCAATTTAAAGCACTGAAAATTAAAGCTGTCAAAAAAACTTCTTCTTTTTTATATGTGCCAGGTACCTGGAGTTTGTTAACGATTATTCTGACCATGTTTGCGATTAGATATTATTACGGATATGAAAACACGATTGATCCCGCTATTGCTCAATCAAAACCTTGGATCTTTTTTGCTTATGGTTTATTCACTGGGCTGTTTGCAGGACGAATAGCTTATGCAATTCGCTGTATTAAAACAGGGCCTTATGCTTCGGATGAAATGCTGGCAAGCGTGAGGCAGTAACGTTTTTTCGTCATCCCTGGGGTCAGGCCTGACCCCA
>DAIEGU010000140.1 GCA_027356065.1 Gammaproteobacteria bacterium | reverse complement strand
TTAAACGGGAGCATGCTGGCGATGAGACAAGGAATCTTATGCTTAGGTTTATTGCTGTTTGGTCGAGGTATCGTGAACAGTTACCAGAAATATTGAAGTATCTGGATGCCACCTCGCACAAAAAACGTGCGGCTGGCATGACAAACTAAAAACAATTTGGATTTTGCACACCGCATTGAGCACATAAATTAGCAATATAAGTTTTCATCTGCTGTTCAGACAGGCTGATAGGGCCTTGGCATTTCACGCACTGTTTAGTACCAATAGAACTTAAATGACAATCTAATGCTGTTCGCTCATCAAAAACATAACATTCGCCGTCATAATGATTTCCACCGACTTTTGCAAAGTAATTTAAAATTCCACCATCGAGTTGATATACTTTTTCATGACCATTATTGAGCATATAAATTGCGGCTTTTTCGCAACGTATGCCGCCCGTACAAAACATAACAACGGGTTTTTCTTTATCAAGATCATTGATTGCATCTGGAAATTCACCAAAATTATTTATTCGCAAATTTAATGCACCGGCAAACGTTCCGAAACGTATTTCGTAATCATTTCTAGTATCTACTAATAACACATCACGTGATTCATCCAACCATTGTTTTAATTCTTCAGGTGTTACACTCGGAGCACGTGTATACAATGGAGCAACATCAGGTTGTCTAAGCGTGATAATTTCTTTTTTAAATTTGATTTTTAATCGTTTGTAAGGTTGGGTGGGAGTACAGCTTTCACGAAAAGTTATATCTGCAAAATCATTGCGTTGGCGTAACACCGCTTTAAAAGCGCTAATATTAGCTTCCAAGCCGGAGAGATTAATATTAATACCCTCTTCACTTAATAAAATCGTGCCTTTAAGGTCTTCTGCTTTACAGCATTCAAAAAAATAATCGCGTAAGCTCACAAGATCCAAAAGCTGAATAAATTTATAGCCGGCTATATGTAACATTTTCGTCTGCTGTTTGATTAAAAGGCTGTAAATTTACTTTACAACGACTGGTCTCGTCAATAAGGGGGTTATCGAGTATTTCTGATTACAAAATCGGCGATTTGTCTCAATATGATTTTGGTAGCCTGATTACCCGCTATAACACCGCCATAAGGAGAATTCATTGGCATAGGTTCATTCACAATAAATTGTTTGGTTGCAATTACTTGACCGCCTATCAGCCTATTCAACTGTGCATTGATAACCAAATTAAACATGGCTGGTTGAACTGTAAAATCTTGTTGAATTTTGCTGATTTGAGTATTTAAAACATAATCGTATCTAGCCAAAGAAGGTGGTATCACGACAGCGTGAAAGCGATGCGAGTTTTGTAGCGTTTGCACTATTAATGGCTGCAGCATTTGTGAGGGTGTGCTTGCCCATCGGTTCTTACCAAAATAAGCCATTTGATAAGGCATAATTGTATAAGCCATTTGTGTTGTATCGTAAGCTATTTCAGTTTCAGGCGGTGCAACTAACAAAGTTATTCGTCGATTTACTTTTGCCGAATTATAAAAAGGCACAGCCGTTAATGTATAAATATTCTGTTGCTCTGATTTCACTGGTGATAAACAACTTGCTAACAAAAACGTTGTTATCACAATGACTATTGATTGTATAAATCGGCTAATTAATTTCATTTGGTTTCACCTGGTCCTAATGCTGGTGGCGCAGCACCGCGAATAATAATGGATGGATTTTGTTTAAGCTGCATCGACACATCATTCAAAGTACGTGATACTTCATCCAAATTATTAAGTACGTGATAAGCAGCTGGTAATGTTTGCATTTCAAGTATACGCATTGTTCCCGTGCTTGATTGTAACAGCGGACTAAGCTGCTGACTTGCTCGCGAAGTGTTTATCAAAATTTCATTCAAATGTTTGCTATTCGATGCGAGTGTTCCTGTCACTTCTTTCAAATTCGCAAGCGTATCATGAATAGACTCAAGGTTATCTTTTGTTAGTAAGCCTTGTACCGAGTCACTAATTTGACGGAAATTTTTTGCTAGCTGATTTAATATTGTATCTAGACGCATGAATAATGATGGCGCTGTTTTAATAACAGGATATGGCTGGCCTTTCTCTGCTACTAATGGAGTTAAATCTACACTTTCATCTTTCAGCGCAATAAAAGTGATACCGGTAATGCCGCGTGTAGCAAGTGTTGCAACTGTACCCCGTGTTACAGGCGTTGATTTTTTAATACTAAGTAAAAGTTCCACTAAGTGCGGGTTTTTTTTATTTAGCTCTATTGATTTGACTTTACCAACGTTAACACCATTGTATTCAACCGGCGCATCGATATTGAGACCGGTTACAGACTCTTTCATGTAAACAAGATAATAAGTATTTTCCACAGCAGATAACCCTGACGAAAGCCAAATAACGGCAAGGACAATCGCGGCAACCATAACAATGACAAAAGTACCGACGATGGTATAACTAACGTTCGTTTCCATGTTGATAACTTTCCTCTACTATTCGCCCACGCGGCCCACTAAAAAATTCTTGAATTAATGGATCAGCATTTTTCACCAGAGTTGACATTGGATCTGCCGCTATCACTTTACCTTTAGCCAAAAAAGCAACCCGGTTCGTCACTCGCCATAAACTATCTAAGTCGTGAGTGACTATAACAATAGTTAACCCCATTGTACTCTGTAAATTCAATATAAGTTCATCAAATCCTGCCGCTGTATTAGGATCAAGTCCCGCTGTAGGCTCGTCTAAAAAGAGAAGTTCCGGGTCTAATACGATTGCACGAGCAAGTCCTGCTCTCTTTTGCATACCGCCACTTAATTCTGCAGGGTATTTGAGCGCTGAATCTAATGGTAGCCCTGACATTAAAATTTTTAATAGCGCTAATTGCTCTATGGTTGCCTCATCGAGCGCTGTGTGTTCCTTGAGTGGAAATGAAACATTTTCTTGCAGCGTCAAGGAACTAAAAAGTGCATTCTGTTGAAATAACACACCCCATCGGCGCTGGATTTTTAATAAGGTATCAGATGAAGCAGTCGTTATCTCATGACCAAAAATCTTGATAGAGCCCGAGGTAGGCTTGGTCAGACCAAGCATCTCGCGTAATAAAGTCGTTTTACCTGCTCCACTACCGCCTACAATACCGACGATTTCACCCCGTTCAATTGTTAAATTAATATCTTTATGCACCCACTCATCACCAAAGCGAGTTTTAAGGTTCTTAATTTCAATAATTGGTTTTTTTGGATCGGTCATATTTTCATCTTACTAAAGATGACAGAGAAAACCGCATCGGCAACGATAATAAAGAATATAGCTAAAACGACACTTCTTGTTGTGTTTTGACCTACGCTATCAGCACTCCCTTCTACTTTTACTCCTTGAAAACAGCCTATGCTTGCAATAATAAGAGCAAATATCGGTGCTTTTCCCATACCAATGATAAATGTTTTTAAAGGAATAACAGATGGAAAGCGCTGAAGAAAATCATGCCACGAAATATTTAACATATTATTAGCCATTACCATGCCGCCCAAAATACCAAACACATTGGACCACATAGTAAGAAGTGGTAATGCAATGAATAATCCTACGATGCGTGGTAATAAAAGCAATTCACCTGGCGTGACGCCCATCGTATCTAAAGCATCAATCTCTTGGTTTAATTTCATCATCCCGATTTGCGCAGTAAACGAGGACCCTGTGCGTCCCGCCACCATAATCGCTGTTAGCAATGGACCAAACTCACGTAATATGGCCAACCCTAACAAATCCACAATGTAGATATTTGCGCCGTAATTTTGTAATTGCAAGCCCATTTGATACGTGATGACCACGCCGATCATAAAAGATAAGAGTGCAATAATAGGAAGAGCTTGAAAACCAGTTCGATAAATCACACTAGCCAGTGAATCAATTCGAATATGTTTAGGATTACCAAATACTTTCAATGCTTCGAATGTTAATTTACCTACAAATGCTAAATATTCCTGAAAGTAACTTAATTGCTGCAAAACTATTTTTCCCAGCCTGGGAACAAATGGTAACTCTTTCGGTGGTGCTAGCGGTTTTTTTTCTTCTTCAAGGCGTATTTCTACGATATTGATAAGCGTTTCATATTCTTTTTTAAAATTGATTAATTCTATTTTTATATGTTTTTTCTTTAAAGCATCAGACCAACTGGTTAACAGCCATGCACCCGCACTATCCATTTTCTTTATATTTTCGCCGTTAATAACGAGCTCTGTTTTCGCTCGATTCAACTTTAATTGCTCGATGTTTTTTTTCAATTGCGGAAGATTGGCAAGCGTCCATTCTCCTTGGCATATTAATTGCTGATGCTCCGCATCGTAATATAGTTCGTCGTTTGTATTCATAATCCCTTATGCAGCATTTATTTTTTATCCTTGTCCCGCCTTCGTTGCGAAATAAGGATAAGCTGTTTCAGTATTACTTGAATTAAACGCTATTGCAATGAAAGTGGTAAATACAGAACCACTTAAGGCGCTGAAACACGCAACCATGTTTGAGTACGGCCAAATAAAGGCATGCCTAGATAACCTCTCACATTGAGTCTTTGACCTGCATCTATGACACGTATTTTGCAGTGATAAGTTTTACCATTTTTAGGATCTAAAATTTGTCCATCTATCCAAGTATCCGGGTTGTCCTTGTCCTGTTTTAAATCCATCATGATAACCATGCCCACTATGCGCTTATTGTGCTTATCACCTGAGCAAGCAGTGCAAACTTCATTCTGATCGTAACCAGGGCGAGGATAAATTTTCAAAATTCGGCCATAGAGCCTCTGATTTCCTGTTTCAAAAATCTGCAAAATGGCCTTAGGTTGCCCGGTCACATCATCTATCGTTTTCCAATAACCCACAGGAGAGAGATTAGGTGTTAATGCAAAACTTAATTTAACGAATAACAGAGCAAAACTGACGACGAAAATTTTAATGATTTTTTGCATGGCTTAGTTCCTTTTGGCCGTGTTCTAAAGCTGAAAAAATTTGATTTTTGATTTCATCTACAGAACCTATTCCGTTTATTTTTGTATAAACCAGGCCCTGCTCTGATTGATCAGTTGATTTTAAATGTTGATAGTAATGTTTAAGAGGCGCAGTCTGAGTTTCATAAATAGCTAGACGTTTACGCACAGTTTCTTCGCTATCATCAGAGCGCTGAATCAAAGCCTCGCCCGTTATATCGTCTGTATCAGCTATTTTGGGCGGTTGGTAAAGAACATGGTATGTACGACCCGAAGCTGGGTGAATACGACGACCCGTGATGCGTCGAATGATTTCGTCTTCTGGTACATCAATGTCTATCACTTGATCAATTGAAGTTTGCTGTTGTAAAGCCTCAGCCTGGATAACCGTTCTCGGAAACCCGTCCAAGAGAAACCCATTTTTACAATCCGGCTGTTGTATCCGTTCTTTCACTAATTCGATAACAATGTCATCAGAGACAAGATGACCTTCATCCATAATGGCTTTTACCTTTTTACCTAGCTCAGTTCCATTCTTGATTGCGGAACGCAAGATTTCGCCGGTAGAAATTTGAGGAATCTTGTATCGCTCTGCAATTAACTTCGCTTGTGTACCTTTCCCTGCACCTGGACATCCGAGCAAAATAACGCGCATCAACTCAACTCCAAATAAAAAGATTGGGCTATTTTAGTAAGGATATAGAGGGAAGACAATCTATAATTATCGACGATGCATAGGGGACGGTGTATCGTCATCTGAGCTTGTATCTTCATCCTGATCAGGATGAGTCAATTTATCTTTCGATTTTTCTCCAAAGATTTCTTGATATTTTTTCTCCAACGGATCGACAAGATTAGGTTTACCATAAGCTTCTGGCGGGATAATTTCTTTAGACATATCACGTGGTTTTGCACCTAATGCTTGTTCAATTCTTCGTTCAAAAAGTTCATCTATTATCTGTCCTTTTATTTCCGTCACTTTTTCCTTTGTATCTTTAGCAAACCGTGTCATCGCTCTATCACCGCTATTCCAACTTTTTTCTGTCTCTTTAAGTATTGCATCAGCTTGTTCTCTTGTCATGACCGGTTTAGTTGAAGGTACTGATGGCATGGATGCAAGTGTTGGATCAAATTTTGGAGCAGCAGGTGCCATTGATAATGCATGGGTACTTTTAATCGTTTCAGCAAATGCTGCTAATTTTTCACTTGCTGCTTTTAATGCTTTCAATTCGGGATGTTGATCAAGCGGTACTTTAGGGTTTAATTTTCGAAGACGAGTAAATTCTTGTTGAATAGCCCAACGCTCATTATTAATGGCGCTCTTCATTTCCTCGATATTTTTTTCAACTGCGCGCATGCTCTCAATTGAATTTTTAAACTTATCCTTGTCTGATAATTTTTCATTCCGATAAATATTCTCAACACGGTTCATCAAACCATGGGTTTTCTCCAGGAGAAAAATCATCTTTCTCAATACAACTTCAGAATGTTGTATTTTCGGATTACTGAGAGGCTGTTTTTTTCTGGGTGTTGCCAAATCTAAATAACCCAGATTATGACGATGAGTGGGCATCACAAAACTCCTCAATATTTTTATTAATTATAATGCATTAAGCTTAAAATACCCTGTTAACTGCGTGAGACCATTTTCTTAAATGGGACCACGTTAACATATTGTTTTAATATGGCCATTGCCCGCTCGCTGCCCACTTCGCTCCATTGCTCATAAGCTTCAAAAGGCATTAATTCTGTTTCTTGTATGGATTGCAGTACATCCATCAATACAACGAATTTAAGTGCCAATGATCCATATAAATCATCGGTTGATTTTGATATCGCACCATAAGCAGATCTGCCAAGATCAACAAAATAACCAATTTTGACATGGCGTTTTTCCGCTGCTCGTGGAAATAATCCTGCAAAAATTAAACATTGATCACCTACATGTTGCAGAGAAACAGATCGTTCACGTTCGCGTAATTGCAATGCTTCAAGGAATGCGGTTGCAAAAATTTTTTTGACTACATCAGGCTGATTAATATAGCGCATCACCAATGCAACGAGATATTGCTCTAAATCTTCTTGTAAAGTGATGGAACAGCGATTTTCGGCGCCTTTAATAACGTCTTGCCATAAGCAAACAGAAGTGGTACTTGTGAGCAGATTCATAGATGATTCCTCATCTTAATACTCTTATTATAAGATAACGTTATTAGATTAAGGAAAAATGATAAAGTAATTATTATTCAATTTTTATGTAAGGTATGAATTCTTAAAGATTTTTATGATAAATCCCCACAAAACTATTTTTGTTTCTGATGTACATCTTCAGGCTGATGAGCCAGAAATTACACAACAATTTTTGCAGTTATTAGATCATTGCGATCAAACTGTTGATGCAATTTATATTCTGGGTGATTTATTTGAAGCTTGGATTGGTGATGATGATCTCACACCACTTCATCAAGAAATGATTCGCGCACTGAAAAGAAAAACGGACCATGGTTTACCCATTTATTTTTTATCTGGCAATAGAGATTTTTTAATTGGAAAAAAATTTTTGCAAGCAACTGGCTGCAAACCATTAATAGATGAAACCATCATTACACTGTATGGAACACGTATTCTTCTCATGCATGGCGATGCTTTATGCACGCTAGATGTTGAATACATGAAAGCACGCAAATTAATGCATAATTGTATTTTACAAAAATTATTTTTACTGCTGCCGTTAAAATTTCGACAAAAACTAGCAAACAATCTGCGTAACAAAAGTGAACATTACAAAAAAAATATCAGTAAAGAAATTATGGATGTCACACAAGATGAAGTGATACGTGTCATGCAAAAACATCATGTGCAATTTCTCATTCATGGGCATACACACCGCCCAGCCATACATCAATTCCTGCTTGATAATATAAATGTCGAACGCATTGTGTTACCAGCTTGGCATGGAAAAGGCGCCGTTCTATGTTGGTATCAGAATGGCGACAGAGAATTGAAGGAAATTAATTCGGTATAAAAATATTGGAGAGCGTAACTTACTGCGCTGAAAGAAAAACAATTACATAGCAGTTGGATTGATCTCAGTCAAACTTTGGCAAACACCATAGCTTTTAAAATTTGGTGCGACGCGTTTAAGATTACTTATCTGAAAATTTTTCCAATTAATTTTTTTATACAGCTCGCGATTAAAATCAAATGAATAACAAATTGCTTTTTCATTGTTCCCATAAAGATCAAACGAAAGTAAATATGCATTGATATGAATCACATCAGCGTTAGCATTCTTTACATAAATATTTTTTAGTATGTCTATTGTATAACGCATCGATAAACTAGCTGGTAATAATGATGGATAAAAACTTGCTTCTGTCTGAGTAAGATTACGATCAAGATAGCCGGCTTTTTGTAATGCACGCATAGAATGCATGACAGTTTTTTGATTGATGAAAACAGAAAGATTTTGGCCGTTTAGTTGATAAGACATTCCTGAAATAAACTTGTCGCTTTGATTGTGTTTAGCGTGAACGCAAGAAGATAATAAAATCAAAACAACAGAAATATATTTTACCAGCAATCGCATTAGCTGCATCCTCTCCCTGTGAATGTGACCTATTATAGCAAGCAAATGCGTTGTTCTGAATGGGTTTATTGCCACGCCATTGCGAACACAAAATTATCCACTGCGGAGAGGGGGACGTTAATGGATAATAAAATTAAATCTAAACAGAAACACCATGAATAGTGACAGTAAATTTTCTTTCGTATGCACGCAAACGATGTTCCCATAAAAAAATACCTTGCCAAGTTCCTAATGCTAAACGCTGATTCGTGATAGGCAAAACAAGAAACGTTTGAGTTAATATCGAACGTACATGCGCTGGCATATCATCATGCCCTTCTGCTACATGAGTATAAAGCGGATCACCATCGGGAATTAATCGCAGCATGAAGGCTTCTAAATCTTTCTGTACTAACGGGTCTGCATTTTCACCGATCACTAACGAGGCGCTGGTATGATGAAGAAACACATGGCATAAGCCAGTTACAATATCTGCTTCAGCAACTAGTGCAGCGATGTTACTAGTCATATCGACGAACCCACGCCCTGGCGTTGAAATTGAAAAATTATATTGTTTAAGCATGTTTAAAGAGCCAATGGTTTATAACTAATAACAATGCCGCGAATATGCATATTACTTTCTAATTGAGTAGCAAGCGCGCGAGCAGTATTTTGTTTCGGTTCAGGACCAATAAACACTCGAGTACCATTTCCAAAGTCTGATGAAACTTGCTGTATGAAAGCGCGATATCCCTTAGCTCGTAATTGATTTACTAAACGCAGTGCATTGCCTTTATCTTTAAAACTGCCAATTTGAATGACCCATGCTGCATTTCTTAATTTTGCCAAACCATTCACATCAATAGGTGCATCAACAATAGCAACTGATTTTCCTTCAGGAACAAATGGCTTAATTTGTGGAACAAATGGTTTTTTAACCGCCAACACTTTCTTTACCGTATGTTTAGCAGCCGATACAGATACTTTAGCTGCTATCGGTTTAACAATTTTATTTATTGTTTTATTTTTAGTGACATTAGTCTTATCAGTAACGTTACTTTGTTTTGGTTGAGGAGTTATTTCATCATTTTCTTCTTCAGTACCTGTATCAAGTTCCATATCCTGATCTTGTTTTGCTGCTACAGGTTCTTTCACAGTTTCCGTAGTAGTTTGATTTTTTTCGCTGACCACATTTTTTTCTTGTTCAGTTTCTTTCGTATCAACCTGCGTTATTTTTTTATCATCTATCGCAGCAGGATTAGTTTCTGCAGTGGTCGCAGCATTTTTTATATTACTTTGTTCTTGAGGAGGAGCAGCTGTTTGTATTTGTGGTGGATTAATAGTTTGTGCTTGCGCATTTATAGCGGTTGGTGAATTTGTACTAATTGTATCATCTGGCTGTTGGTTATAAGCACTAGAACCGGTTTGCGCCAAAGTGATGGGTGGATTCAAAGCGGCTTGCGCAGATGATGGCCCAGGAAACGGAGGCGCTTTAACAATGGTTGCATCAGGTATCGGACTACGTCCTCCCTCAAAAAAAGGCAACATGATAATTCCGAATGCAGCTATCACGAGAATGCCTAGTATCCTATGCTTCGTTTTTCTTTCCATGGCTCACCTCAAAGTTCCGCTTTATGAAATTATTTTATCGTTTATTTGGTAATTTTTGTTTCATCAATTTAGCCAGCAAGCGTGCAACACTATCACGCATATCACTACGATGCACAATCATATCAATTGCACCTTGTTTTAATAAGAATTCGCTGCGCTGGAATCCTTCTGGTAATTTTTCACGAACAGTTTGTTCGATAACACGTGGGCCTGCAAAACCTATTAATGCATTCGGTTCAGCAATAATCACATCCCCAAGCATCGCAAGACTAGCTGATACACCGCCCATAGTGGGGTCAGTTAATATAGAAATAAAAGGAATGCCGTGCTCTGAAAGCTGTGCTAATGCCGCGCTTACTTTTGCCATTTGCATGAGCGAAATCAATGCTTCTTGCATTCTGGCACCGCCACTGGCTGTAAAGCAAACAAAGGGGACATGCTGCTCAATACTGGTATTAACGCCCCGAACAAAGCGCTCACCTACAGCAGCGCCCATAGAGCCGCCGATAAATCCATATTCGAAAGCAGATACGACAATAGGTAGACTATATAGTTCGCCTCGCATGACCACCATGGCCTCTTTTTCGCCAGTATTATTCTGCGCCGCGGCCAACCTATCTTTATACTTCTTTAAATCTCTAAAACGTAAACGATCTTCAGGCCCTACATCGGCACCAATTTCAACACCGGTATTAGCATCTAGGAAGTAATTTAAGCGTTTGCGTGCAGAAATTCGGATGTGATAATCACACTTTGGGCAAACTTCTAAATTTCTTTCTAATTCAGTCCTGTAAAGAACAGAATTACAATTATCACACTTAGACCACAAGCCTTCGGGCACGCCTTTTTTGGAGCTTGTGCCAGTTCGAATTCTTGAAGGTAATAACTTTTTAAACCAACTCATGAGATTAACCTTTACTTACAATGTGCGACATTATATCAAAAAAGGTGGCTCGGCTAGAGGAAAAATATAAGGCTCTGGATAGCGCACATGAGTCAAATAAAGCCCCCCTGGTGGGGCTGTTTCTGCAGCGGCCCGCCTACTCTTTGCATCCAGCACTTCTCGCATCCATTGCGGCTCTTTCACGCCACTTCCAATTTTGAGTAGCACGCCGACAATATTTCGCACCATGTGATGAAGAAATGCATTAGCTTCAATTTCGATAATGACGTAATCACCCCGTCTTTCAACAGTAAATTCCGTGATATTACGCATAGGCGACTTTGAATTGCATTGTGATGAGCGGAAGGAATTAAAGTTCTGCTCGCCTATGAGAAATTTTCCGGCTTCGCGCATACGCTCTACATTGAGCGGATAATAATGCCAACTTACTCGATGGGCCAAGATGGCTGGACGAATAGGATGATTAAAAATGACGTAACGATAACGTCGAGCCGTCGCTTTAAATCGTGCATGAAAACTATAGTCTACTGCTCTTGACCATCGGACGACGATGGAGGATGGTAAATGCGCATTCGTTCCCCATATCCATGCATCAATATGGCGTTTGGCATGGGTATCAAAATGCACGACTTGTCCCGTGGCGTGGACGTGAGCATCTGTTCGACCCGCACAAAAAAGGAAAATAGTTTCATTGGCCACTTTAGCCAACGCTTCTTCCAACGTACCCTGTATGGTTGATAATTCACGTTGTGCTTGCCATCCATAAAAGCCATATCCATTATATTCAATACCTAAAGCTATACGCATGTTTTCATAATAAACTCAATAATTCCCTAGCTTCATTTTGCTGTGCCGTTTTCCCTTGCTCAGCAACATATTCTAAAATCTTTTTTGCTAAATCATTTTGATCGGTTTCAATATAAGCACGAGCCAAATCTAATTGCGTTGCCATAATATCATCACCTGCAATAGCAGTAATATCTGTTTCTTGCTGCAACATAGGTTGGATCTTGACTGGCTTTTTCAATATTGATGAACGAAATATTAAATAAAACCCTGTTATCAATATAAATAGTGAGCCAAGACTGATGCATAACAAAAGCGTTAAATAACTTTTAATAAGAAGTGTAATCATGAGGGATGTTTAACCAAATGTTCGACAATTTGAATAGCATTTAATGCAGCGCCTTTACGCAGATTATCTGCGACCACCCAAAGATTTAATCCCCGTTGATGAGAAATATCTTCACGAATACGCCCCACATAAACTGAATCTTTGCCTGCAGCATTACGTGCTGGTGTTGGATAAGGATCGACACCTGCCATTAATTCCACGCCAGGTGCTTTTGATAATAATTCTATTGCTTGATTTGCAGTAATTTTCTTTTTTGTTTCTATGTGCACGGATGCAGCATGACCACAAAAAACAGGAACACGTACTGCTGTTGGATTAATTGCGATAGTTTTATCATTAAATATTTTTTGTATCTCCCAAACTATTTTCATTTCTTCTCGCGTGTATCCATTATCTTGCAAATCATCAATATGCGGAAGAACATTAAAAGCAATTTGTTGAGGATAAATTTTTGGTTCAATCGGTTTGTTTTCAATTAACTGTTTTGTTTGTTCCATTAATTCAGTGATTGCATCCTTGCCCGTACCTGATACAGATTGATAAGTCGCTACATTAATTCGTTCTATACCAACTGCATCATAAATAGGTTTAAGACACACAGCGATTGGAATGGTATTGCAGTTTGGGCTAGCAATAATATTCTTATTACAATATTCATTGACCGCATGCATATTTACTTCAGGAACAATAAGTGGAACATCAGGATTATTCCGAAAGAAAAAGCTTTTATCGACAACGATATTACCCGCTGCCGCAGCTTTTGGCGCATATTCAGCAGATAAATCATTACCCACGCAAAAGAACGCGAATTCAGTTAAACGAAAATCAAATTTGGCAAGGTCGTGAATGACAAGTTTTTCACCGTGAAATACAACTTCTTTTCCTGCTGATTGATGACTCGCAACCAAATAAAGTTTTTTTAATGGAAATTTTCTCTCTTCTAGTAATGCTAGAAGTGTTGAACCCACTAAACCTGTTGCGCCCACAATGGCTATTGAGTAAGTAGACATTCTCTACTCCAAATTAATCATAAACTAACTAAAACGTCGTTGCCGTATAACTGTTGTCATCTCTGTATAGGTTGGGTAATTCGTTGACAAAAACCCGTTCGCCCTGAGGAGGCGCGTTC
>DAIEGU010000098.1 GCA_027356065.1 Gammaproteobacteria bacterium | reverse complement strand
CAATGGCTCTTATAATCCTACTACGGGTGTGACAACTCCTGGTCTATTGAATCCATATAGCAATAACAGCACAACGTATGTCGTGAATGTAAACAGCCAACTCGTAACGCCGGGATTTATATCAACGACGTATTCCACTATTGTGCCTTTTAATGCATTGGTAAATACGTCGAATGGCGGACAACCCGCAGGCTATGTCGCGCAATTTAATCGTGTCGATCAGGCTAGAAACATATGCACATCAGGCACGAATGTCGTTAACGGCCCTAATGACCCAAATTGCACGAGCACGGCTAAAACGGGAATATCTGTACTTTGGTTGGCGCAAGTAGCCGTTGAGCTGAATAGCAATATTCCTTCCTCTGAATATACGACATATAAAAATTTGACTGATGCTGATTGTTTATCAGCGTTGAATGGTACTCAAGTCAATGCATGCAGCCAAAACACGCCCGGTAATTATTTAGTATGGGAACGCTTGCCAAGTATGGTCACCACAGAAAATCAAACGACAACAACATTGTGGGGAAATAACGTTAATTTGAGTGAATTTAAACAGCTGTATACTCAATACCCAAATTTATCTACAGATACGAAAGGCCCTGAGCAAGGGATGATGCCACCCAGCGAGCAAACACATTATTATTTATGCGGCGGATAACTAAAAGGTCCAGAAATATGATCGCAAAATTACGAACACTAAAATATTCAGCAGGTTTTACATTACTAGAAATATTATTAGTACTTGCTATTGTCGGCGCTATTTTGACTATTCTTGTTGGTTATTATCAAGAACAAATGACTGCATTTCGCAATGATAAAACTGCTGCGCAAATGCAGCAAATTTTAAATGCTGGTATGGCTTATTACGTAGCTAATGGCGCATGGCCATCTGCATCTGGTAGTTCGACCGCATTACACTGTTTGCAACAAGACACTACAAGACCTGAATGTGCGCAACAATATTTACCTACTAATTTAACAAGTGGCTGGATGGGTACTTATACAGTTAATTCAACAGCAGCTAATTTGTATGTTACTACGCCTATCACCTCAACTACTGCTACAGATGCGAGCGCATATGCGTCTATCATTGCGGGTAAGTTACCACTCGGTTATATAGCCGCTACAGTAACAGGCACACCACCTTGGCCATCCATAGCTACTTGTACGACAACTACGTGTAATGTTGTTGCGAGTGTAAATGTTCCCGGACAAAATTTAAGTAATGCAACTGCTATTAATTTTGCAGGTTTATATCACCAAGGTGCTTGTGTCCCAGTACCCACTTGTCCTGTTGATAAAAACGGTACAACCATGACACCGCAAGTTATTGTCGTTCCAGTTCAAGTCGGTGGTTACTATGACAGTGGTAGCAATAATGTGTATCCAATTAGTAGTTTTACTGCTTATGCAGAAGGTGGACAAGGAGCTGGAACATCTCCAGCGGCATGTAATGAATCTCCTTCCATCACTCCTTCTTGCGCAAGCAATATTGCAGGTAATGCAGCAACTGATTATTGGCGCGCATGTTTGCAACTTGTCACAGAAAGAGGTGATGTCCAAAATCAATCACCAAAAAATACTGATTGGGGTAGCAAAATAACCATGGCCGCTTTTACACGCTGCGCTGTTTCTAACGAACCTTCAGGATCTTCTTTCAGTGTTTATGGAAACTAATTCTTGTTTGTATGCTTTGCATAAGCAAATCCCGCATGGTTTTGTTGCATGAATTGTTATTGCTAGTCCGAGTTTACAGAGAGAATAGTTTTTTTAAATGAAAGCGCTTCGATTGAGAGTACAAAGGGGCGCACTGACTCTACCAATTGCGTTATGAGTATATTGAAAATCAAATAAACTATTATCGGTTCGATTAGAAGTATGCGCGCGCGCCCAAAAAGGGTATATGAGAGACTGCTTTCATTTAAAAAAACTATTCTCTCTGTAAACTCGGACTAGCAATAACAATTCATACACAAAGCCATCCCTTATTCATTACAGGATTTGTTTTTCCATTAAAACTCCTAACACATTTTTTTTATATCTCTTATACTTGATAACTAAAACTATTGAAGATATCTTGAACAATGAAGTAATGGAATAAGGATTAATGTTAATCATGAAGATTCATGGATTAATTATTAGCGCATTTCTTTTTATCATTCCGTTATGCGTTTACGCTGGATGGCAAGTACAACAACCAGAATCTGCAGTTCCGCGCGAACCATTTTTCCAAGCGGGTACTGCATCAAAGACTGCATTTGTGCCTTCGGCGTACGGTGGTGAATCATTTCCAAATCAATATGCCAATCTTGGTCAACCGGCGGCAGTTTATGCTGTTAGCATTAGTGGCTCACTGAAAGAAAATCTTGAACGCATCATGGGACGTTATCACTGGAGAGTTGTTTGGAAAGCTCCTTATGATTACAACTTTGATGGAAGAATTACAGGATCAAGTTTACCAAACGTGATCGAGAAATTATTACAACCGTTTCCTTTGCAAGCGGTCATGTATATGTCAAATCGTACTGTCACTGTTATACCCAGATATAAAACATAGGAATTAAAAAGATGTTAAAGAAATGGGCCATCTTATTTATCACAACAATTTTGATTGTCACCGCATGTCATTCGCCTGTTTATAATCAGACTGAAGGTAACGTAGCAAATGTCGTGGTAAAAACAGCTGATGCAAGACATAAATTTGATAATACGGGCAAACCATTGCCTCCGCTTCTTGTGAAGCCAGGATTATATGTAGATACCACACCTGTTAGTTTGTCCAGAGAGCCACAGTGGGTAAACAATCACATTATTATTCGTGGTGATCAATTACCGTTTTCATATTACAGCCGCACAATTGCAACGGGAGCAGGCTCTAGTATCTTAGTGAAATACCAAACGGGCCTTGATCCAGCAACGAATGCAACGATGAATTATTCTGGTTCTATCAAAGGCGCGCTAGATTTACTTGCGACAAAAACAGGATACGTATACAGCATACGCGGAAATTCTATTTATTGGATGGCTTTTGTTACCAGAACATTTGATATTGCCTTTATGCCAGGCGGCACCGATTATTTAATGGGTAAACCATCGGGTTCATCTGCTGCTCAAACGTCTGCGCCAGGCGGTACTGGCAGTGGAAATAGCGTTTCCAATTATGTCAGCTCAGATTCATCAGATTCTGAATATAGTAGCTTGAAAGGCTCGTTATCAATTTGGAGAGATTTGGATACAACGATCAAACAATTAATGTCTAAAGATGGTCATGTCATGGTTTCTGAATCGACCACATCGGTTACAGTACGCGATAGGCCAACAAACGTTGAATTAATTAGTCAATATATCGCCAATTTAAACAAAACTCTTTCCAAGCAAGTCTTGGTAAAAGTGCAAGTGTTAGAAATTCAATTAGAAAATGATTTTGACTTTGGTATTAATTGGCAGTTAATTGCAAGTGCTTTTAATAAATCGCCTTTTGTTGTGAATGGTAATTACGGTACGCCAATTTCGATTACTACCTTTACACCACAACCAACGATTGCTGGGTCTCTCATTCCAGCACCACAATTCGGTTTAAATCCAGCGCAAAGTGGATCTACAAATCTCACACCTAGCTATCAAATATTATTGAACGCCTTAAACCAACAAGGTAAAACGTCAATTGTTTCCGAACCTCGGGTCATGTGTTTGAATAACCAAGTATCGGTTATACGAATCGTGCAGCAAAACGGTTATGCAGCTAGTGTACAAAATAGCACTATCTCGGCAGGCGGCGTCAGCGCTTCAGGTTCAAGCACCATCACTTCTCAGATAACACCAGGAACGGTTATTACTGGGTTGACCTTATATATTTTGCCAAAAATTATGCAAGACAGTGTTTACTTGCAAGTGAATGCAGATTTATCGACAAATAATAATTTTGGTTCATTTACTAGCGGTAGTGGTGCTGGATCTGCTTCCATTCAGCTGCCAAATATTACTGAAAAACATTTTAATCAACGCAGCAAAATTAAATCAGGTGACACCTTAATTTTGTCAGGATTCAGACAAGTTACTAATCGAGTTGCTGCTAACCAATTTATAGAATCACAAACATTGGGTGGTAAGGCTTCTCAACAAATAACGACAGAAACTATCGTGTTGATTACCCCAATTATATTAAATGGAATGGCCTGATGCCTTATATTACTCGTGAAGATGGCGAGCATTTAGTTATACCGTCTTATCGCGATGTATTGTTGGCGAAACAAAAGAGCTCACTCAAAAAAGAAATTTTATTGCTAAGCCAAAGTTATGGCGAATACATTACTTTGCAGCGTAAAAGTGCGACGCAATACGAAGTTGCTTTTTCACCTGATACGGGCTATTTGCTAGGTGAATCCGTTTGGCACAACTTTAATCGTCCTATGGATATGATTTATTGCGAAGCCATTCCAAATACAACCGAAGCTATTTTAGTAATTGTAAAATCAGGAAGTGTTTATCTGGATGGTAGTTTTCCACTAGATAGTATTCCTGAAGAACTTGTTATTTTTTTAACCCAGCAAAATAATTTTGAAATTTATATTCACGGCGATGTACCTATTAGTCAAACGCCTGACGAAGGAAAGTTTAATTTCGAAGCCGGATCAGTAAAATCGTTTACTATTTTAGATCAACCCATCTTTCCAACGTTACCTTTGTTAAAGCAATATCAATTACAATTAGTTGACCCTGTTTTAAAATCTCACGGCATTGGCGTATTTCCAACAAGACAAATTTTAACCGTCATTGTTGTCATAGGATTAATTTGGATGGGATGGTCTTATTTGTCATCTCGACATGCAGCATTACCGCAAATTGTACAACAACCAAATCCATATCAAAATTTTAATGCTCTACTTGCATCACCTGCGCCTGATCAGGAAATTAAAAACATTTTTGAAAAATTAAATGAATTGTATACCATGCCCGGCTGGATACCCGGAAAGCTGGACTATGAAAAAGGTAATTTAGAGACACTTTCCATATCAATGGGTGGCAAGGCGGAAGATTTATTTAGATGGGCCCATACACATCAAGCCGTCATTAATATAAAAACGACGGGCATATATGTAGGTATGCAAATTAACGTTCCTAGCCGTCCTGTGCCTAAGAAAATATATCCATTGAAAGAAATTGTTGGAGAATTAGTTGATAGAATTGGCGCCGTATATCCTGGTAATCGTATGGAATTAGCAGAGCTCACAAAAACAGGGCCATATTCACAAGTTCAAGTAACAATAAATCTTACTGATGTATCGCCAGGCGTTTTACCATTATTGGGCGAACAATTAAAAGACTTACCATTAGTGTTACAAAGTGTAACATTAACTATAACGAATGGCGTTTTAGCCGGTACAATCATTATTCTAGCAATAGGTAGCTAAACTATGGCGGAAGGGAAATTACAAGCAGTAACAAGTATGTCAACTCGACAAAAAGTGACGATAGCCGTATTTGTCGTTGTTGTGTTAGTTGTGCTTTGGGAAGTGATAGGTTTATTCGGTGGTGGAACACCTAGTGCACCCCGAACACAAACGACTACAACTACCACTACAGAACATATGACTGCAACAGGTCCAGGCGGAGCGATGGGAGGTGGGCCTATCTCGCCTATGCAGCAGCAACCTCAAAGTGCTCAGCTCATTAAACAAGAGCCGATGACACAGCGTGAAATGGAATTAATGAAGTTGCAGCAAGAAACTCAGGCAAAATATCTTTCTGCAATTAACGAATTACAATTACTGAAAGTATCCAAAGATATTGCTGAAACCAACCAAGCAATTGCTAAAGCAAAACTAGCAACCATTGCTGCAGAAAAAAATATTGTTACTTTATTAAGTCCACCTGTACCACAAGTTACACCGGCTGGATATGCAGCTAGTTTGGTAAATCAAGGATCGGGAGCGGTAGCTTCTGCTCCTGCACAACCACCAGCTCAAACACCGCCGCCGAGTCAAGTAACGACAACGACGACGACTACACAGCCAGCAGCAAGTTATACCGTTGTTTCTGTTTCGCAATTGCAGTATCGCTGGAATGCAGTGCTTGGTTACCAAGGTAATCTTTACAATGTTTCTGTCGGTGACGTATTACCTGCGGATGGATCTAAAGTTATTTCCATTGATAAATCAGGTGTATGGCTAGAGAAAAATAATGCGAAGAAGAAAATCTCTTTGATACCGATTATTTAGCAATAATTGCATTATTATCTTTGAGCGGTCATTCTGAGTGAAACGAAGGATCTACTTAATGGTCAAGAGATTCTTCGTCGCAAAAAACGCTTCTCATAATGACATTTTGAAAGCTCAAGTCGCGCGCTACGCTACGACGCCTAAACAATCACCCCATCAAAAACATGTTCTGCAGGCCCTGTCAAATAAATAAGACCTGTTGTGCCGTTCCATTCAACGGATAAAACACCATAACGAAATTCTACATTTACTTTTTCTTTTAACCATTGGTTTGACATGCCAGCAACAACCGCAGCACAAGCATTACTACCACATGCATGTGTTTCCCCTGCGCCGCGTTCAAAAGTACGCAAACGAATATGATGTGGATTGATGATTTGCATAAAACCCACATTTGTTCCATTTGGAAAAGAAGAGTGGGTAGAGATAGCCGGCCCAAGTTGATCAATTAAGCTTTGATCTATCGCTGCTGTGTTAATAATCGTATGTGGATTGCCTATTGAAAGAATGCTAACAGGGATTTTTTTCGCGTATTGATCCATCGCGAATTCAATCAGTTTTTCTACTATGTGCGGAGCACCCATAGTGACTTGAATATGATTGTAATCTTCGATAGTAATAGGAAAAATGCCAGCAATGGTTTCAATACTAAAGGCTTTGTTACAATGTAATCCGCGCTCATGAATAAAACGCGCGATACATCGTAAACCATTCCCGCATTGCTCTGCTTGAGAACCATCGGAATTAAAAATACGACAGAAAAAATCGGCTTTTTTCGACGGTCCAACCATGAGTAATTGATCAAAACCAATGCCGGTATAACGATTAGATAATTTTGCAATCGGCAATTTTTTATTATCAATCGTCTGATTAATAGCATCGATGATGACAAAGTCGTTGCCCAATCCATGCATTTTTGTGAATTTCATATCTTAATCCTAAGGAGGTTGTACGTTTGCATTTGGATCATGATGAACAGTCCGTATATTACTTGTTTCACCTTCTGGTAAATAAAGAGGGCCTGATTGTCCGCATGCAGATAAAAATCCTGCGAGTACAAACATGTAAATCCAACGTGCGAACTTCATGCAAATCTTCCTTGGAACATTAAATAACGTGTAATGATTTATAAAGCTTGATCAAGCTTTCTGTTGCGCAATCTGTCGGTTGGCTTTGCGCACCAGTTAAATTATTAAGAATAGTCGGTAATAATTGTTTGCCCAATTCAACTCCCCATTGATCAAATGGATTAATATTTAGCAACACAGCTTGTACAAAAATCTTGTGTTCATACAAAGCAATGAGTGCGCCTAGATTTTTCGGCGTTAAGCGTTGCAGAAATAATATATTACTAGGACGATTGCCAGGAATGACTTGATGATAAGCAAGAGTTGCTGCTTCTTCATCACTATAATCATGAGATTTTAATTCTGCATAAGCTTCTTGATAAGTTTTACCTTGCATTAATGCTTGAGCTTGACTTAATCCACTCGCAAATAAAATATCTTGATGATGATTTACATGCGCGTTGGTATTGCCTATTAAAATAAAATCAGCAGGAACAAGTAATTTACCCTGATGTAATAATTGATGATAAGTATGCTGACCATTGCATCCTTCTTCGCCAAATACAATAGGGCTGGTAGCATACGTAATAGCATGGCCAGATGAATTAACACTTTTGCCGTTACTTTCCATTTCCGCTTGCTGGAGATAAGCAACAAGACGATGCAGACGATGAGAATAAGGAATGATGGCAGTTGCATTTGCATTAAAGAAATGCGTATACCAAATATTTAATAACGCCAAGATAACCGGCATATTTTGCTCGTAAGGCGCATCACGAAAATGACTATCCATTTGATAGGCGCCTTCGAGAAACTCCATAAAGTGTTTATTGCCAATCATCAGCATTAAAGGCAACCCGATAGCTGACCAGATAGAATAACGACCACCTACCCAATCCCAGATAGGTAAAATATTTTCTCGCTGAATGCCAAAATTAATCGCTTTTTCAATAGCTGAAGTCACGGCGATAAAATGATGTGCCGCTATACCATCGCATGGCAATTTATGTTTTAACCAATTCAAAATTGAGTGGGCATTAGTTAATGTTTCAAGCGTAGTAAATGATTTGGATGAAATGATAAAAAGAGTTGTTTCAGCATCGATATGCTCTAAAACATCTTGTAAATGCGTATGATCTACGGTGGAAACAAAGTGAAATTGTAAATCGCTGACCGCAAATTCTTTTAACGCATGCGTCGCCATGTAAGGGCCGTGATGTGAGCCGCCTATACCAACATTAACAATATGACGAATTGGTTTTCCAGTCGCGCCTAGCCATTGTTTATTATGGATTTTTTCTACTATCGCCTGCATTTTGGCACGCGTTTCTTGAATCTTTACGGTGATTTCTTCGCCATTTACAGTCAAAAGCGCCGTGTCTTTTGCACGCAGCGCAGTATGTAAAGCAGGACGTTTTTCTGTGTGATTAATAGAATGGCCGGTAAATAAAGCAGTGATCTTTTCCGAAAGGTCGCTGGAACGAGCAAAGTCGAATAGCAAATTTAAGGTCTTTTGCTGTATACGATTGCGAGAATAATCTAATACCATTTCATCGTTTTGTAAGGAAAATTGCTTAAAACGGTCTGGTTCTTGTAAAAACCAGTCACGCATATGGAGTGGTGCAATCTCGATTTGATGTCGTTTTAAGGCCATCCACGCAGGTTTTTTTGTTAAATCAGTCATTTGTCGGGTCACAGTGTACACTTTCTTATTGGCGATATATTATATGATGAATTAATTTGTATCGCTATCTGACTATTTAACGTGGCTATAGGTAATGAGACACCATGATCATGGATGAGTTATTAAAAGATCTCGAAAAACAGATCAAAGCGCTTATTGATAGATATGAGCAACTAAAAGACTCCAATCAGCAATTGCACAGTGGAAAGTTTTTGCTTGTCCGTGAAAAGGAATTATTGTTAGAAAAACAGGAAAAAGCAATTTCCCAGATTGAATCATTGGTTTCCAAGTTAAAAACAATAGAGGTCAGCCATGAATAAAACCATTGGTGCGAGCATTGAAATCTTAGGTAGATTATATCCGATTCGTTGTCCCGAATCTGAAGTGGAATCTTTACAGCAAGCAGCAGATTTTTTGAATGAAAAGATGACCGAAGTTCAAAAATCCGGAAAGATAAATAATCTTGAACGAATTGCGATTATCACCGCACTCAATATCGCACATCAACTTTTGCAGTTAGATCAGCAAAAAACCAGCTTGGTAGGTAAAATTAATCAGCGTATTGCTCATCTGCAAGATAAGTTAGAAACTGCAATCAATAAAAATCCGCAACAAACGGAGTTGATTTATACAACCGAAGAGTAAGCATTATTTAAGACAAACTTATCGAGAAATACGCAGGCAAATTGCGCTTGATAAACGCACTGAAGCTGCAAAGCTTGCTGCCGCTGTTTTTCGCGAGTTACCTATTTTTCTACAAAGCGAGCACATTGCTTGTTATCTTCCTCATCAAGATGAATTTGATACTCATCCATTGATTGAACTCATCTGGAGCCAAAATAAAAAATGTTATTTACCGGTTCTTCTTGAGGATAAAGAACGTGAGCTAGGATTTGTTCGTTATGAAAAGAACGATGAATTATCTCGTAATCGTTATTCTATTCTTGAACCCAAAAACATGACTGAATTATGGCAGCCAGAAAAACTGGATATTGTATTAGCGCCATTGATTGCTTTTGATAAACGAGGACATCGTTTAGGAACAGGTGGCGGATATTATGATCATACGTTTGCTTTTCTAAAAGCGCAGTATCATAAACATCCTCATATGCTTGGTCTTGCTTATGCTGCGCAAGAAGTAGATTTATTAGTGCATGATCCATGGGATGTATCCATGCAAGGCATTGTGACAGAATTAGGTTATGTTGAGTGTAGATAAATGGTGACTTTACAAATTAAAATTTCATCCTTGTCTAGATTAGGTAATGGGTTAACAAAATTATCCATGAATCCCCCTCTCTCGCCCACTATGTTTAACTAGTCAATAACGGTTGCAGCGGGAGAGGGTCGGGGTGAGGGATGATTTTTTTAGCAAATTACTAACCTAACAAGGATGACAAAAATGATTTCACAACGGCAGACAGATACTTTCTCTAACCATAATCACAACTTGCTATTGCATAATTTTACTGAAAAGATACGCGCGTTAATAAATATTACAAAACGAGGAAATAATTATGCCATCTAAAAAAGAAATTCTTAAAAAGACAGCTTTGTTAGGCCTAGGAACCAGTTTTATATATAGTACATTCGCAGCTTACCAAGATCTTCAGTCCGAAGGACATGAGACATCTTTTTCTAATGAACTTTTTAATCAAACGATGAATGTGGCTTTTAAAACTTTTGCGGGTACTGTTGGGTCTTTAGTAGCAGCCAATACTTTGCTTGAATTTATTAAAGACTATGATCGATCAATTGGAAAAGCAATTGGAACAGTGGCAGAGTGGATACAGCAGAAAGCAAACAGAATTCAAGAAGGAAATGAATCTAGGCGAGCAATATTAACAGATGTTATTGTTTCTTCTCCTTCAGTTGAAATACCGGCAAACGATACTACTCCTAGCAATAATGAAAACAGACTAAAGTTTAATTAAATTTTTGCGGTGATTAAAATGGTCCCAGTACATGCTGGGACCATAATACGATAGCATCATTTATTGCGTTGCCTGAACAAACCCAATAAGTTCTCTCATTGCAATAAAAAACATCGTATAGTCAATGTTAGGACTACTATGAAGCATAGCTAAAAGATTTTCCCAACGTTGCAAGGCTTTAGCATTACTTTCTAACCAATCTTCAATGAGTTCATCAGTGTGATTTTGTTTTGAATCATGCTTAATGATAGCAACAGCAAGTGCGCGTTGTGCTAAATCAAGTTCATCACGTAAAGTAAGACGAGCAACAATGTTCCAATGTCCATCACGCGAATCTTTTGAAAGCTGGTCACGAAACCATACTAAATTAATGCGTTCACCAGCAGCAAAATAAACTTTTGCTGTTTTAACTAAATCAAAATTATTTCTTGTAGCCACTTCAATAATATTAAGTGAAGTATAAATTGCACGATAAGCTGCGATTTTAGTCGCTGTTTCTTTAGGTAATCCAGTTTCAACAAATCGCTGTGTTAATGCGCCAAGATAATTTTTGGTTTCACCCGACATTAAATCGGGCATCATATTTTCAAGTTGATTTACACGAGTACTAAAATGCGCGATGAGTTTACCTAAATCATCTTTGAGTAAATGTTTACTATGTAAAAACCACCGTGAAGATATATGCGTTAAATTACGAAGATTAGCGAGCATTTCATATTGTTCTGCTAAAGGAACTTTAAAATCTAATGCTTCAATCACTTTTTGTAATTCACGTATTTGAAAAATTTTTGAAGCAACAACTTGTGCACGAACAATTTCACCAACGCTTGCGCCAGTTTCTTCTTGCAAACGATAGACGAAAGTAATGCCCATTTCATTGACTATTTGATTACTCAATTGCGTTGCAATAATGTCACGATGTAAACGGTGTTCATACATGGCAGTTTCATATTTTTTTCTAACGGCGAGTGGAAATGCAGTTTCAACAATTTGACTTAAATAAGGATCTTCAGCTGCATCAGATTCTAAAATTGAATGCTTAATATAAATTTTAGTGTAAGCAAGTAAAACAGCTAATTCCGGTCGAGTTAAACCTTCATTCACGGCTTTGCGTTCTGCTAATTGTTTGCTATCTGGTAAGAATTCAACTTGACGATTTAGCACGCCTAATGTTTCAAGATCTTTAATATAGTTTGCATGTAAGCCAACCATATTTTTTGCAGAATGAGCAGAAAAACTCATCACTAGTGCTTGATGATAATTATCACTTAAAACCAATTCAGCAACTTCATCTGTTAACGATGCGAGTATTTCATTGCGTTTTTCCATCGTTAATTTTTTCTTATGTACTTCTTGATCTAGCAAGATTTTTAAATTAACTTCGTGGTCAGAACAATCAACACCAGCAGAATTATCGATAAAATCCGTATTAATTAAACCCCCTTTTAGAGCATATTCTATGCGGCCTAATTGAGTGAAACCCAAGTTTCCACCTTCACCTACTACGCGACAGCGTAATTCACCACCATCAACACGATTATAATCATTAGCACGATCACCTACTTCAGTCGTGCTTTCTGTGCTGGCTTTTACATAAGTACCAATGCCACCGTTATATAATAAATCCACCGGGGATTTTAATATGGCACGAATTAATTCGTTTGGTGCTAAGGTATTATCAGTGACATCAAGCGTTTTTTTCATTTGTGGTGTGAGGGTGATTGATTTAAGACTACGTTTAAAAACCCCACCACCTTTAGAAATTAATTTCGGATTGTAATCTTCCCATGATGAAATCGGTAAATTAAATAAACGTACACGTTCTTTATAAGAATCTTCCGTATCTGGATCAGGATCAATAAAAATATGTCTATGATCAAAAGCAGCGACTAATTTAATATGATGCGAATAAATCATCCCATTGCCAAATACATCACCACTCATATCACCAATACCAACAACCGTGATATCAGTTTTGCTTATATTGATGTCAAGCTCACGAAAATGTCGTTTAATTGATTCCCATGCACCTCGCGCGGTAATTCCCATTTTTTTATGGTCATAACCTGTGGCGCCGCCGGAAGCAAATGCATCACCTAGCCAAAAATTATATTCAGCTGCTATGTCGTTTGCGATATCAGAAAAAGTTGCAGTACCTTTATCAGCAGCAACTACAAGATAAAAATCTTCATCATCATGACAAACAACTTGTGGAGGCCGAATACATTTTTTATCTTTAATATTATCTGTTAAATCAAGTAGGCCTTTAATGAATAATGTGTAGCACTCAACAACTTCTATTTGTAAATTTTCGCGCGATGCTTGCGAAAGATCTTTTTTTAATACAAATCCACCTTTTGCACCTGAAGGAACGATAATAGCGTTTTTTACTTTTTGCGCTTTCATTAGTCCTAATACTTCAGTGCGAAAATCTTCCAAGCGATCTGACCAACGAATACCTCCGCGTGCCACTTTAGCTGCACGTAAATGAATGGCTTCAAATCGTGCTGAGTAAACAAAGATTTCATACAGCGGCACAGGTAGTGGTAAATCAGGAATAGAAGGCGAATGAAGTTTTATTGATAAGTAAGGTTTGTTATTGCCTTTTTTATCGAGCTGAAAATAATTCGTACGTACAGATGCTTTAATGAGTGCAAGTAAACGTCGAATAATTTTATCTTCATCTAAACTGGAAACGGCATCTAATGCAGCTAATATATCTTTCTCAATTTGTTCTGCTTGTGATTTGGCTTTTGTTTGTTTTGCAGGATTATTCATAGTTAAAAACAAATTAACCAAATTGCGAGTAATCACCGCATTATTAACAAGCGCACGTTCAATATAACTTTGACTAAATCGAAAACGTACTTGACGTAAATATTTTGCATAAGCACGTAAGATAGTAATTTCACGCCAGGATAAAAATGCACCTAATACTAATTTATTAAAGCCATCATTTTCAGCGAGACCATCATAAATAGCGATGAATGCATCTTGAAAAAGGGATTCCACTTTATCGATTTCGAAAGATCCTTTGGAATAGGAAACGGCAAAATCACTAATCCAAACTTCATGGTTTTCCGATAATTGAACTTTATTGGATCGTTCATTGTAAGTACGTAAATCCAAATTTTCTAACATGGGTAAGATATCAAACAGAGGGATGGGTTTTTGCCACTGAAACAAACGCAAATGCAACGGTGATTCTTTATCAGAAGACAGATAGAAACAGATAGTAATAGGATCATCAGCAGATATTTTTTCGATTAAACCAATGTCATGACTGGCAACGACGACATCGTATTCATCATGATAACTATGAGAAAAAGCTTCTGCATACTTTTTATAGAGTGAGCCGCCTTTTTTAACGCCGAAATCTTTTATTAATTTTTTTTCAAGCTGACCTTTCCATGTGGCTGACATGCTGAATCCTTAATAAACATGATCATATCGTATGTTGGGCTATCGGCAGGTGAAGTGTCAACAAACAGACGTTATTGTGAGTTAGCACGTCATTGCGAGCCTGCGTT
>DAIEGU010000097.1 GCA_027356065.1 Gammaproteobacteria bacterium | reverse complement strand
CGATAAAAATAATAATCATGGGGGTTGATAACCCGCGAGCTAAAACAAATGGTTTTAAAAAACTATCAATTAATCCATCTAGAATAAGTAAAACTGAAAGGGTCAATGCGACAGCAAACGCTTTTGTAAAAAATAACCATATAATAACTGGGATGATTAAAACTACTATTCCAATCTGAGCGATACTTAAGACCAGTGCTAAAATGCTTAACAAGCTGACATCTGATGCGCCTGCTATTGAGAGAAGTAGCCAAAAAATACCTGTTTGCAACAATGCAATTCCAATGATGCCTCTCGATACGTTTTGAAGTGTGGTTTTAATTATATTAATGATATCGGTAGCATTTTCGTCAGCGATACGTTTTGCTAATTTGCGTACAAACAACATGAAGTCTTTACTGTGAAGCAATAAAAAGCCTGAAAGAATGATAGATATAATAAATAAAATAAAATCTCTACTCGTGGTGAGTAATTTTGAGAGCGCATATTTACCGGTTTCGACTAATTGATCGGAATATTTAACAATTTCATTTGCTAAATTTTGTGATGCTGACATCCACGTTGTTTGAATTTGATTACCGATTAACGGTAAATTTTGAATTTCTGTTGGGAGTTTAGGTAAAGCTTGTTCATTGGCATTAATACGTGTTGTCATGATTTTTATGCTTTGCACGATATCATTCGTGACAAAAAAAGTAACTCCCAACACTAGAAATAACAAACATAAAGTAATGATACTGGCAGAAAGAAAAGGTCGAAGCCCTATGCGTGTGTTAAGCCAGTCATAAAATGGATAAACGATAACTGCCAATATAAATCCCCAGGCCAATATGCCTAGCAAAGGATAAATCAATTGAATTGACCAAATTACAATGGTTGCAATGAGTATGATTCGTACTAAGTTGTCGATATAAATACTTTTACGCTTCACCATTGCTTTTGTCCTTAGATTGCTTTTTTGTATTTTAAACAGTTAATTGTTAGATTGTCATGTATTGTTATCGAGCTTGACTTTTGTGATATAGAAAATTGATGATAAGAGTTTGGAAATTTCAAACGAAAAGGAATTTAACATGTCTATCAAATATGCTTTTGCGTTACTTGTAGCTTTACTGATCATGCAGCCTGTTTTCGCAGATGATGATATGGGTGATAAACCTTGTATGCCAATTGTTAAATCATGTTTAAAAGCGGGTTATTCACATCGTGGAGAAAAACAATTTTGGAAAGGTTGTATGAAGCCATTGATAATGGGCCAAACAGTGAAAGGCGTTACTGTTGATCCAAAAGATGTTACAGCATGTCGTGCAGCTAAAATTGATAGCATGGAAAAAGAATTAAATGAGTTTAAATCTGTTCAGCAATAAACAGTCAGTTATATAAATAAAAAGCAGCCAATTGGCTGCTTTTTTATTTATTGAGTTAAGTGATAAGTGTTATCCATCATGTTTCTTTGCTACTATCGAAATCGCAGTTCATGGAATTATTTTTAATAAGGAGATTAGTATGGCGCTGCAGAAAAAATTTGTTTCATTTCTTTTTTCACGATTGGCTCTTAGTTTTTCATTTGCTTTGATATTAAATAATTCTGTTCTTGCACAAGATATGTTGCTTGGATGTAATCCTAAATGGACTGGTGTTTATGCGGGTATTGGTGCAGGAATGGGAGGATGGGCTATCGATAATAAATTTACAGTTGATGGTCATGCTATTACTGCTACTGAAACAGCAGGTGGATTTGGTGGTTTTGGCACATTAATCGTTGGCTATGATTATCTCTTTCCATATTCTATTCTTGCTGGTGTTTTTATAGATGGTGATTTAGGCCATCTCTCAGGCACGATGGGAAATGGAGGGCTTGTCGGTACAATTAATGAAACTGGAAGTTGGCAGCTTGGGGCTCGATTAGGTGGTACAATTAATTCTGTCTTTTTACCGTATCTCTCAACGGGATATTCAAAAGCTCATTTCGATAGTGTTAATTTCGATATTGATCTTCCAGGTGGAGCATTTACAGGTTTATCAGTTCCAGGATTTTCTGCAGGTGGTTGGTTTTTAGGTGCAGGATTAGAAGGAAAAATTACAGCTAATTGGTCTATTAAAGGTGAATATCGTTTTGCATTTTATAATAGAGATAATCTTTTGGCGAGTGGAACGATTGATGGTGCTGTGCCCGTCAGCGGCCTTTATTTTTCTGAAAAACCTGTTGTTCAGTCATTTCAAGCTACACTGATATATAAAATATAAAAGCCTAAAAAGCAGCTGAGTAGCTGCTTTTTTATTTTTAACTAATGCTTAGAACATGATGCCAAATCCTGCACCAATGTAATGATTAAAGCCGTCTAAATTACCACTTATTCGCTGACCCACTTCCATATCAACTTCAAGGTTTGGATAAAGCAGATACAAAACGCCAGTATCAACATTAAATCCACTTCCTTCGTTAGGCGCTGTTTTTGATTGGCCGTAAATTTCTCCATAGAAATTAATTTTTTCTGTTGCGACGTAAGTCAAAACAACATCTGGATTGATACTCCCATAACGTTGACCACCATCAGTACTTGACTGGGTTTCTGTACTGACACCAAGCATAAGCGACAAAGTAAATTTTGGATTGATGGTGTAATCCACAAGTGCATTCACAGTTGCTCCTAATCCTTTGCTACCAAACGCTGCACTACCATTTGGAAGTGTGAACACAGCTTCTGCAGCGCCAAGCCATTTTTGTGTATAGCCAATTTCATGTTTAAGCCCCACGGTCGTTGCACTAAACCCTGAATGAGGCGCCATTGATTGGTGGATGTAATTTGGCAACACAATAGCAATTTCATTGTTAGCGGGTAATCCTAAGCGAAATTCAGCTTCTGGATAATTTTGCTCATGACCTTCGGAATGAGTAAGTTCTTGATATTGATAACCCGCTTCAATCACCGCTTTTTTAAAGGGTACAACGCAAGCACTATCTGAAACAGTCGGCCTATCTATAATGCTGAGAAACGCTGAAGCGCCACCGCAAGGATTTTCTATGGTATCTGCAAAAACATTGTATGCTATTGCATTAGTCAACATCGTTGTCCAAGCTAGCTTCCTTGCAAACCTTGGTCTCATGCAGGGCCCTTTCTAAATGACAGAATCAAAACATTATCATATCTGTTAAATTGAAATTTTTAAGTATTCATATATGATGAAAATTAAACAAGTCTAAATCAAGGAAGGATTTCGATATGCATCATTTAATCAGTCGTTGTTTAAAAGCGCTAGTATTGTTTTGCCTTGGTTGCAATCTTGCAATTGCTGCTAATTCCACTACGGTTCCAGTATTGGTTTATCATGTGTTAAATCCCACTATTCCTAGCAGCATGACAATTACTCCTGAGCGATTTGAATCCCAAATAAAATGGTTAAAAGACAATGGTTATACGGTGATTCCTCTTAAACAATTGGTTAGCTATTTACAAGGGAAAAATGTTCAGCTACCTGAAAAGCCGATTGTGATCACAGCGGATGATGGTTGGAAATCTGATTATACTTATATGTATCCAATTGCACGTAAATATAATGTTCCTATTACTTTATTTATTTATCCTGGCACAATTTCCCAAGGAAAAAACACATTAACTTGGGACCAATTGAAAGAATTGATGAAGACAGGTTTGTTTGACGTTCAAGACCATACGTTTACTCATCCCAATTTTAAACAAGAAAAGAAACACATGTCACAGCAAGCTTACGAAAAATTTGTACATAGAGAATTGTTTGATTCAAAGAAAGTGTTAGAAGATAAATTAGGAATAAAAGTTGATTTTATCGCGTGGCCTTTCGGTATTTATGACAGTTATCTTGAACAACAAGCGGCTAATGCGGGTTATACCATGGCGTTTACCATTGATTTTCGTCATGCTTCTCACATATATCGTCCAACGGCGCAGCCACGATATATGATTGTAGATTCGCAAAGTTTACCTATGTTTGTAGCTATTGTGAAAGGAAGAGCGCAAGGATCTATTGATAAAAGAGCATTGGCGACTAATACGAATTAATTTTTAACAGAATTGTGATCACTCCATTGTCATCTCGGAATTCGCAAAGAACGCGAATTCCGGGACGACAATTTCGCAGTTAGCGTGAGTTTTAGTATTGATATCACAAAGATCAATTAAAGCTGCGACATATCAATCACAAATCGATACTTAACATCATTCTTTAACATACGTTCATAAGCATCATTAATTTGTTCAGGCTTAATCATTTCAACATCGGGTACCACATTATGTTTCCCGCAAAAATCCAGCATTTCTTGAGTTTCTTTGATTCCACCAATAACTGAGCCTGCAATTGTGCGACGGCGAAAAATTATTTGCGCGCAATCAAGAGGCGTATCGATTGGTTCTACAGCACCGACCATAATCATTTTTCCATCTTGATTTAAAAGAGCAATGTAAGGATTTAAATCATGTGAGCGAGGTATGGTATCAATAATTAAATCAAATGCACTTTCATGTTTTTTCATTTCATCTAGATTAGTTGATAACAATACTTCGTGTGCACCAAGTTTTTTTGCATCAGCTATTTTGCTAGATGAGGTTGTTATCATCGTGACATGTGCGCCCATGGCACGCGCTAACTTGATACCCATATGTCCAAGACCACCAAGACCAACAATGCCTACTTTAGTATTTTTGTTAGTGTTCCAATGCACTAAC
>DAIEGU010000082.1 GCA_027356065.1 Gammaproteobacteria bacterium | reverse complement strand
CTAAATATTAATGAAAAAGATCCTTCACAGGCAAAAACGCCTGTTCAGGATGACACATTTGAATTATGCAACAATGCTTTTTTGCAAAGGAGGGAGCTTCTCTGCCATTCACTTTTCTTTTGTAATGGAGAGAATTTCTTTGAAAAAGAGAGAGTTAACTAAGTTTCCTCTTTGAAAGATAGAGAATGAATTGCAAAGGCATCCCCTCCTTTGCAAAAGGAGGGCCGGAGGATTTTTTCCATCAACGAATTACGTAACCTATACAACTGCAGCAACGCTTACTGGATCGCAGGTTACAAAATTACCTCGGTGACATATAACCACCCGCAACACCATTTTTTGACATCACAATTTGCCATAATTGATTTGAGCGTGCGCGAAAACTACCTGCACAAGCTAATAAATAATATGTCCACATACGATAAAAGCGCTCGTCGTATTGTGATTTCAAGGTGTTCCAGTGAGCCTGAAAATTTTCATACCATGCCATTAACGTATTGTCATAATAGGCGCCAAAGTTTTGCCAATCTTCTATAACAAATAATTTTTCTGCTGATTTTGCAATTTGCGCAATCGATGGCAGCATGCCATTTGGAAATATATATTTAGTAATCCATTCATTTGCTAGAGAAGACGTTTCGTTGATGCCTATGGTATGCAATAAAAATAAGCCATCACTTTTTAATGCACGATGAACAGTGTGCATGAAAGTTGGGTAATTAAGATGGCCGACATGCTCAAACATGCCGACTGAAACGATACGATCAAATTGATCGTTGAGGTCACGATAATCTTGCAAGCGAATTTCAATCGGAAGTCCTTTACAAGACTCTTTCGCATGCTGATATTGCTGCTCGGAAATAGTAACGCCTGTTACGCTGACACCATAATTTTCTGCTGCATAGCGTGCAAGACCGCCCCATCCACATCCAATATCTAATAACTTTAATCCAGGCTTAAGTTGTAATTTTTGACAGATTAATTCCAGTTTATCTTTTTGTGCATCATCAAGTGTGGTGGCAGTTTTCCAATATCCACAACTGTAAATCATGCGGTTGTCTAACATTTTTTCAAAAAGATCATTGCCTAAATCATAATGCGTATAAGCAACTTGGCGAGCGCGCCTTTTTGATTGGAAATTAATTACTTTCGCGAGTACTTGTTTTGCATAAAAATGAAAGGGAATTTTTATTTTGGTATCAATATTTGCACGTAATATTTTTTCAATGAAAATGTCTATGCGTTGGCAATCCCACCATTTGTCCATGTAAGATTCGCCTAATCCTAATGGTCCTTCTGTTAATACACGCAAATAAAAATCTTCATTATGTATTTGAATGTCCCATGGTTCAGTGCCATTTGGACTAATACCGGCTGCATGCAAAAGACTTTTGCCAATATTTTTTGCCGTATCTCTATCCATGTTCGAAGGGACTTTTTCTATATTTTCCGATAAGTTTTCCATGCTTTACGCTCCGTCACAATCCATTTTAATGAGTAGGGTACAGATTTTATTTGAAAAAAAATAGCTAGTAAAAGCAAAAATGATATTATCAGCCGATGAACAAATCGAAGCTTACTTTCAGTGAAATAGAAGAATTGCATCGCAGTGGACAGCTTGAAGATGCAAAAAAAGCGTATTTGGAGATTTTAGCAAGTCATCCAGATAAGGCTGATGTATTGCATAGGCTTGCGTTGCTTTTTGCTGAAGAAGGTAACCTCAAAGAGTCACAATACTATCTTGAGCAAGCAATTGAACTAAAACCTGACGAGCCTACTTTATTTTTGCATCTTGCCAATGTTTACAAAGAGAGAGAATTATTTTCTCTGGCCGAACAAACATTATTTAATATTATTAAGTCACGACCCAAGTTTGCTGCAGCATATAATAATTTAGGCACCGTGTTGTATGCGCAAAAAAAGTGGGACAAAGCAATAAATGCTTATCAAGCGGCGATTGATATCCAATCAAATTACGTTGATGCGTATTACAATTTAGGTCTTGCGCTAATCAAGACAGAAAAGCAAGATGAGGCAATGAATGTTTTTGAAAATCTATTGTTATTGTCTTCGCAACATCCCGGCGCACGTTTTCAATTAGCGTGTATTTTGATGCGGCAGCAAAAATATAAGCAAGCAGCGACCCATTTTAGTGAAATTGAAAAACAATATCCTTTTCATGCGGAAACACAAATCAATTTAGCTTCTTCTTTGTTACATTTAGGCCGTATTCAGGAAGCAAAACAGCATTATTTAAAAGCATTAGAAATAACACCTAACGATACGCAAATTACATTTAACTTGGGAGTTATTAGTGCGCAGCTAAGTGAGATGAATGATGTCATTAAATATTATCTGCAAACAGTGAAATTGGATAATAATCATTTTGCAGCACATAATAATTTAGCTATCGCTTATCTTTTATTGCGTGATTCGCAAAATGCGCTTTTACATTTGCGTGAAGCTTTGCGGCTTGAGCCACATAATGAAGCTATCAAGCATATGATTAATATTATTACTCGTGCAAAAGATATTTCTAGTTCGCCGCCTGAATATATACGATCTCTATTTGATTCGTACGCGGATCATTACGATGCGCATATGTTGCAATTATTAAATTACCAAGGTCATCGTTTATTATTGAATGCATTGGAGCAAGTAATAAAACTACCGCAACATGGCTGGGACATATTAGATCTTGGGTGTGGTACTGGCTTGTGCGGTACGCTTTTTAAAGCTTATGCAAAAACATTGGTTGGCGTCGATCTTTCAGCAAACATGATTGAGGCCGCTGCGCAAAAAAATATTTATGATGATTTAATTGAATCCGATGTGTTGGCTTTTTTAGAACAGAATAAAATGCAATACGATCTGATTCTTGCGGGTGATGTATTGACTTACTTTGGCGATCTCGACGCTTTTTTTACAGATATTGAATGCGTATTGAAATCATCCGGGTATTTTGTGTTTACTGCTGAAATAACGGATGTGGAATATAGCATGACAGCGTCTGGTCGATTTGCGCATGCTAAGAAATATTTGGATGATTTATTGACTAAAAACCATCTGAATATTGTTTACTATCGGAATGAAACATTGCGTATGCAAAATCAACAAAAAGTCCTCGGGCATGTGTATGTCGCTAGGAAAGCGTGCTAGCGCTAATATTCAGTGTGTGATAAATTTTTCAGATTGGTCAAAGAGGGATGTCATGAAACGATTTCTGCTTCTTAGTCTTGTGCTGCTCATTCCCCTTTTATTCATGGGCTGTGCAAGCAATCGAAATCCAACTATTCAAGATGATTTAACTCAAGAAACGTGGTTGCGCGAAGTAGAAACGAACCCAAATAAATGGGCTGCTGGTGCTGATGCATGGTTTTTAACCGGCGATCCGAATGCAACTGAGCGCATGTCAAATCGTATGCCTTATAGTGATGCAATGAGTACATTGCAAGTTAGCGTGGCAAATTTTTCCAACATCAAAGTAAATGGTGCATTTCAAGTTCAAATTTTTGGTACATATGATAACAACAGTGTTTATGTTTATGGGCCAAATGATGCGGTACGTGAAGTATCAGTCGAATATAAGAACGGAACATTATATGTTCATCAAGTAGGAAAAGTATCGCCTGCGCGAATGCGCTCTGTCATCGTACGCATCGGCGTTAAAAACTTGAATACATTGACACAAATGGGGTGTGGCACTATTGAGGCCATTCGAATTCGTAGTTATGCCCTTTGTATTGAAGCAGTACCAGGCGCAACAGGTGATATTTATCTTAATGGTAATGTAAATTTGGTACGTGTATCGCAACGAGGGAAAGGTTCTATTAATGTGTTTGGCGCAAACACGCCGCAGCTTGATATCGAGGCGAATGGTTGGGGTGCAATTAATATTTGCGGTAATGTGGGTGTGCGATGCATTACACATAAAGGTTGGGGTGATGTAAATATTATCGGTGCTAATACTGATGGTCTTACCATTGATGCAGATGGTAAAGGCAAGATTGGTATTAAAGGTATTGTGAATGTCAAAGAAATTAAAGCTAAAGGACATACTTGTGTTTACATCTGTACATCCAGTAGCAACAGTATTTATGCCTACGTTTATAATAGTGCGGTCGTAGGTATTACCGGCTATACGCGTGATTTAACGGTTAATGCAGCAAATGGCGGACGTTTCTGGGGCCGTTATTTGTGCGCGCAAAATGCATTTGTACGTGCAAAAGATTGGGCCCACATTAATGTTGCTGCAAGCGATAAAATTTTTGCTTCAGCAACCCAAAATGCAAGCGTCTATTTCTTTGGTGAGCCGGCTGTCATGTCGCAATTTGTTAGTAGTAATGGTGTAGTGGTCCCTATTTGGTACGGCACAGGCCCAAGAAGCTGTGCAATAACAAGACCTATTGTGCGTGCACGTGTATATAAAGATGATGTTAGTCCTCAAGGCGTAAGAACGTATCCATATCCACAGCAACATTATCGTTGGGTCAACAAGCGATTAGTGGGCGCTGGTTAGATGTTCTTGTCATCTCGTGATGTATTCGACATTGTTGCAGGTGTGTCATGCCAGCATGTTTTTAGCTGGCATCCAGAGAATGTTGAAATATACTCTGGATGCCACCTCGCACAAAAAACGTGCGGCTGGCATGACAATCGTTATTAATAATAAACCATAGAATCAAACGCGCTGTTTAACTGGCCGCCTAATAAACGCATGAAGTTAGATGAAGAAGAAACATCTTTGTATTCGGCATTATTAAATTCTTTATCCATGACATCCATTAAGTTGCCAAGATTATCTACTAAGCCGAGTTTGAGCGCGCTTTGTCCTGACCAGAAATCACCAGTGAACAACGAATTTATATCACCTTGTAGTTTACCTTTACGGCCTTCTATAACGGCATTAATAAAGTTTTGATGTACTTCTCCCATGACACTTTGAATTTTTTTCAAGTCTTCAGGTGTTTGCGGGAGAAACGGATCTAATCGATCTTTATCAGCACCGATAGCATATACGCGACGTTCAACGCCAATTTTCTTCATCAAGTCAACAAAGCCAAACCCTTTCATGATGACGCCGATAGATCCGGTCAATGTGTTTGGATTGACGTAAATCTTATCTGCAGCAACAGCAACATAATATGCGCCGGATGTTAAAAGATCTTCACCGACCACAATAACTTTTTTATGATATTTCTTTTTGTAAGCAATAATTGCATCGTGAATAATTGCGGCTTGTACAGGCGTACCACCTGGTGAATCAATATCAATAACAACACCAAGAGAATTTTTATCTTCAAACGCATCTTTTAGCGTTGGTACTAATTGTTCTGCGGAAAAATCTCTTCCTGGCGCAATCATTCCGTCTACTCTGATGAGCGATGCATATTTTCCATGTGATTTTGTGATTGAGTTGCTACCAAAGTGTGTGAAAATACCGATGATGAGATAAGCAAATAAAACAAACCAAGCGATGAAGCGAATATTTCTCCATCGTCTATCTGCGCGTTTTTCTTTCAAAATCTCATTAACTAGCAGAGACGTGGCATCATTGTTATTGAATTCTTGCATATTTTTTTGTTCCCATGGTTTTAATCGTAGAAAAGTGTCGCTATAATTCGCCAATTAAATTTTAACCGCAAAAATAATAAACCGTTATTACTTCACGGAAGGAGAAAGCGTGCGAAGCGTACAATCTACCTTGTTTGGTTTACTTGCCGCAAGTGGCACAGTATATGCAGACATTGAGTTAAACTTGCCACAAGGTGTGTCACCTATAAGTCACGATATCTATGATTTACACATGACTGTTTTTTGGATTTGTGTTGTTATTGGTGTAGTCGTATTTGGCGCAATGTTTTATTCCATCATTTACCACCGTAAATCTCGTGGTGCAAAAGCTGCAGATTTTCATTCTCATACGTGGCTAGAAATTGGCTGGACAATTGTTCCTGCAATTATTTTGATTGCAATGGCTGTACCTGCAACAAAAGTATTGCTCAACATGAACAATGAAGAAAAAGAAGAATTAACGATTAAGATTACGGGGTATCAATGGAAGTGGCATTACGAATATCTCGAAGATGGTGTTAGCTTTTTTAGTAATTTATCTACACCAGCCGATCAATTACATAATCAAGCACCAAAAGGACAATATTATTTGCGTGAAGTGGATCATCCACTTGTTGTGCCTATTCATAAGAAGATTCGATTCCTCATCACTTCTAATGATGTTAATCATGCATGGTGGGTCGCTGATTTAGGTGTGAAGCGCGATGCCATTTCTGGTTTCATTAATGAAGCGTGGACCAAGATTGATAAACCCGGTACTTATCGCGGCCAATGCGCAGAACTTTGCGGTATCAATCACGCATTCATGCCAATTGTTGTGATTGCAACCACCGAGCAAGGCTATAAAGATTGGGTTGCACAGCAAAAAGGCCAAGCAACAGCGGGTGAGGCTGACACAAACAAACAATGGACACAGCAAGAATTGATGAAAAATGGCGAGCAAGTTTACGGCCGTATTTGTGCTGCATGTCATCAACCTGCTGGAACTGGTTTGCCGCCTACTTTCCCTGCACTTAAAGGTAGTAAGACAGCAACAGGTCCTATTAATGCGCACATTGATACTGTTTTCAATGGCAGATCAGGTACTGCAATGCAAGCGTTCAAAAATCAGTTAAGCGATGTTGATCTTGCTTCTGTTATCACTTATGAACGTAATGCGTGGGGCAACAATAAAGGTGACATGGTTCAACCTATCCAAGTCAAAGCATTGCGAGACGGTAAATCCATGGACCAGGCATTAGCAACTAAGCCAACTGGAAAGCCAGGTGTTCCTGCAGGTAAACCTTCACCAACACCGCCTACTGGTAAGCAATCTAAAGCTGCTACTTCTACTGCTCCCACGCCGAGTGCTGCGATAGCACCGGCGGCATCTCCTGCTGATGCATTGAAAGATGCGATTGCGCGCGGCGAAAAAGTATATACCAACACGTGTACTGTGTGTCATCAACCGGGCGGAACAGGTATGCCTCCTACTTTTCCTGCATTGAAAGGCAGCAAGATAGTAACAGGCCCTGTTGCAGAACATATTGATCGCGTTATGAATGGTAAGCAGGGTACCGCAATGCAAGCATTCAAAGATCAACTGAATGATCAAGATATTGCAGACGTGATTACATACGAACGTAATTCGTGGGGCAATAATACGGGCACGCTGGTGAAGCCAGAAGATATTAAGGCAGCGCGACAAGGTCAAAAACAATAATCAATAATATTGATAACTGGGAGGGATACCATGGCTACAGAACATCATCATTCACATAGTCATGATCATGGCCACGGACATGATCATGGACATCATCATGAAGCCCCGGCGCATCATTCATTCAAAAATGGGATATGGCCTTGGATGAAAGGGTGGCTTTTCACAACGAACCACAAAGACATCGGTACACTATATTTGCTGTTTAGCTTGGTTATGTTGTTTGTCGGCGGCGGCATGGCACTTTTGATTCGCTTACAATTATTTCAGCCAGGCGCACGATTCTTCGATCCAAATTTCTATAATGAGCTCGTTACAGTGCATGGTCTTATTATGATTTTTGGCGTGATCATGCCTTCTTTTGTGGGTCTTGCAAACTGGATGATACCTATGATGGTAGGTGCACCTGATATGGCATTGCCACGTCTTAATAACTGGAGCTTTTGGATTCTGCCATTTGCTTTTACTTTGATGCTTTCCTCGTTGTTCATGGAAGGTTCAGGCCCTAACTTTGGTTGGACTATGTATGCTCCTCTTTCTACTTTATATGGACCGCCAAGCACGGATTATCTTATCGTTGCTATTCACTTAATGGGTATTTCATCTGTACTCGGTGCAATTAATATTATTGCGACTATTACAAACTTGCGTGCACCAGGTATGGGCTGGATGCATATGCCTTTGTTTGTGTGGACATGGTTTATTACTGCGTTTTTATTAATTGGTGCGATGCCAGTCCTTGCGGGTGTGGTGACTATGGTGCTTTTTGATCGTCACTTCGGCACTAGCTTCTTTAATGCAGCGGGTGGCGGTGATCCAGTCATGTATCAACATTTATTCTGGTTCTTTGGTCATCCCGAAGTGTACATCATGATTTTGCCTGCGTTCGGAATTGTTTCTGAAGTGATACCAACGTTTTCTCGTAAAAAATTGTTTGGTTATGAATTCATGGTAGGTGCAGTTGCTGCAATTGCATTTTTGTCATATATCGTTTGGGGACATCATATGTTCACAGCGGGCATGGCTGTTGGCACGCAAGTTTATTTTATGTATGCGACTATGTTAATTGCGGTTCCAACAGGCGTGAAAGTATTTAATTGGGTCGGCACGATGTGGCGTGGATCACTTACATTTGAAACACCTATGTTATTTGCTGTTGCATTCGTGATCTTATTTACCATTGGTGGTTTTTCAGGATTGATGCTTGCTATTGTTCCTGCTGATTATCAATACCAAGATACGTACTTTGTTGTTGCACACTTTCATTACGTATTAGTTGCTGGTGCATTGCTTTCTATCTTTTGTGCTATCTATTATTGGCTGCCAAAATGGACAGGACATTATTACAACGAAGCATTAGGTAAATGGCATTTTTGGCTAACAGTGATTGGTATCAATCTCACGTTCTTCCCTATGCACTTTTTGGGGCTTGCTGGCATGCCGCGACGTATTGCAGATTATGCTCCGCAGTACACCGAATTTAATATGGTATGCACGGTAGGTGCATTTATTTTGGGATTTGCGCAATTTATCTTTCTATATAACGTTATCGCCACACTTATGAAGAAAGGTAAAAAAGCAGATGGACGTGTATGGGAAGGTTCGCACGGTTTAGAGTGGACATTAGATTCACCCGCGCCTTATCACAGTTTTTCTACACCACCTACTTTTACTCTCATGCAACATGAAGAAGGTGAGAAATTTGAGCACGTTCACTAATTTGTCGGGGTTCACATGGAAGCGCAAAAAAAATCGCATAAAAAAATTTTTGTGATTGGCGGCGTTGTGGCAGTGATTATGTTTGGCTTTTGTTTTGCGATGGTGCCGTTATATAGCATGCTTTGCAAGGCAACAGGTATTAATACCTCTATTGCAGGTACGGAGCTAACTACACCGGCAGCTGCGGATGCAATTAGCAAAACAGCTGATCTCACACGTGAAGTAACAGTTCAATTTACTGCGACTAATCATAACGGAATGCCGTGGGATTTTTATCCAAAAGCGAAATCTATTGTTGTTCACCCAGGCCAGAAAAATACGGTGTATTTCTATGCTAAAAACACCACTGGTAAAGACATGACAGCGCAAGCTATTCCTGGTATGACGCCAACGGATTCCATTGCCCATTTTCATAAAATTGAGTGCTTTTGTTTCCACCAGCAAACGTTAAAAGCAGGTGAAAGCAAAGATATGGCATTAGTGTTTCAAGTCGATAAGGATTTACCTAAGGAAATTCGTGTTATTACACTTGCCTATACACTGTTTGATGCAACTCCAAAAGACACAAGGAAGGGATGAATATGATGAAGTACCAAACAAAGAAATATGAACCTGTTAAATATTATTTCATTGCTGATCCATCTTTTTGGCCTTTGGTAGGCTCATTAGGTCTTTTTTGCACGGTATTTGGATTGGTGCAAGTGTTACATCATGGAGATGTTGGTCCGTATTTCATGGCGCTAGGTCTTGCATTGTTATTTACAACAATGTTTGGCTGGTTTGGCTTGGTGGTGAAGGAAAGTTTGAGCGGTTTACACAGTGCGCAAATGGACAGAACATATCGCTGGGGCATGATGTGGTTTATCGTGTCTGAATTTGCGTTGTTTGGTGTATTTTTTCTTGCGCTCTTTTATACACGCTTATTTACTGTGCCTGAATTGGGTGCTGAACCGTTTGCATTTGCCAAAGATTTAATGATGACAAAGGGTGCAGCAACGCATCATTATTTGTGGCCGCAATTTCAAACTGCTTGGCCATTATTGCAAAATCCAAATCCACAGTTATACCACGGGCCTAAAGCGGTTATTTACACATGGGGCATTCCAGCATTAAACACTATTTTATTACTAAGTAGTGCTGCCACTGTTACATGGGCACATTGGGGGCTTAAAAAAAATAATCGACGTCAATTAATTATCGGTTTAGCGTTGACAATTTTATTAGGTTTCACCTTTGAAGCTATTCAGATGAGTGAATATTACGAAGCTTATACTGAGCTTGGTTTAACATTAGGTAGCGGAATTTATGGCTCAACGTTCTTTACCTTGACTGGGCTGCATGCTGCACATGTTAGTATTGGCGCCATTATGTTGCTCATTATTCTAATTCGTTGCATAAAAGGCCACTTTTTACCTGAGCATCATTTCGCATTTGAAGCGGTTTCTTGGTATTGGCACTTTGTTGATGTGGTTTGGTTGTTTTTATTTGTCTTTGTTTACTGGCTATAGATATAAAGATAAAGAAAAAGAATAAACCGTTTGTTCTGAGTGTTCTTTGCGCCGTCTCGAAGATGTCTCCCCACCCTAGCCCTCCCCCGCAAGGGGGGCGTTGTTGAATAAATATATTTGTGGATAAGCAAGTGTCGTTATTGGTTAGTACGTCATTGCAAGGAGCGTTTTTTGCGACGTGGCAATCGAGTGTTTAACACTCGATTGTAAAAAGCTCGATTGCCACGTCCCCACGAAATTGTTTTTAGTTTGTCATGCCAGCCGCACGTTTTTTGTGCGAGGTGGCATCCAGAATATTTCCTA
>DAIEGU010000067.1 GCA_027356065.1 Gammaproteobacteria bacterium | reverse complement strand
GATCCTTCACAGGCAAAAACGCCTGTTCAGGATGACATAAACGAATTACTCAACCTATACAGCAATGACAATCTATCAACAATTCCCTCATTACCGGCATAACACAACTATCTAAATTAATGAAAAACGCTGTACCTGATGATCCAGAAGCGATAATAATTTGTTACGTGTTCGAAGATTGATTTTTTCTTCGCGCCATAGTCGTAAAAGTTCTTTCTGTTCAACTTTAACTATTTGCAACAACAGTGACGCGGAATCTTTAGCTTCGATATTTTCATCATGAAAATCTTTTCCATCATGTTCAGAAATCCTATTTTGATATTTTTTTAATAATGTTTGATATTCATTAATGTAAAAATTAACTTCATCAAGTAATTTTTTATCATCCTTGATTTGGTGTTTATATTGTTGCAGCCATTCAAATGCGGTACGTATCATTTGTGCTCGCGCATGCAATTCTGATAAGTGTTCTGTGTATTGTTCATTTTGTCCTATGGTATCAAGGCCGAATTTTTTCATAAAATACGGAAGAGAAAGTCCTTGCACTATGAGCGTAAAAATAATTACGCATAAAACAAGAAATATCAGTAGATCGCGCAAATCGACGCCGTCTACATGAAAATATAAAGAGGGTATTGCAAGTGCAGCTGCGAGTGAAATTCCACCACGCATTCCTGCCCACGCAATTAAAAATGAATTTCGTAAAATGGGATTTGTTTTATGTGGAAATAATAATTTTGAAAATAATATGACTGTACTGTACACCCAAATAAATCTTCCGACGATGACGGTGGTAACAATCAAGAAGACGTAGCATAGTAAGGTTGCTAATGGAATGACAGAGATATGTATTAATATATTACGTAAATCTAAGCCGACTAATAGAAAGATAAGTCCTTCAATGGCGAAAGCCAAAGCCGGCCATATTCCAAAACTAATAAGTCTGTACTCTGGCGTGAAGCGAATTGAATATTGATTGCCAATTAAAAAACCAACGACTGATGTAGCAAGCACACCCGTCCCGCCTAACATGACAGCAGGAATATAGGCTAAAAATGGTGTTATTATTGCGGCAATCATGTGCAGTGTTGTATTAGTAATTTTTTGCCGGATCTTTCCTAATACATTACCTAAAACCAATCCATACAATGTTTCTCCTATGATGACTAAAAGAAATGCTGAGAAAGCATGTACGATTGAAAATGTATGGGTAATGGCAGCAGCTAATCCAAATCGAAATAAAATCAAAGCGGCCGCATCGTTGAACATGCCTTCGCCTTCTAAAATAATGAATATTCTCTCCGGCATGCGGATTTTTTCACAAATAGAAACGATAGCAACATCATCGGGTGGTGAAATGATAGCGCCCAATACAAAAGCAAGCGGCCATCCCATTTGTGGAACCACGGCATGAATGACAATGGCAACGAGAGCAGTAATAAAAATGACATGGCCAATTGAAAGCGATGCAATAGGTCTTATTTGTTTTTTGACATCTTTCCACGAACTGAAAGAACTAATTTGATAAATTAAAAGTGGTAAAAAGAAATTTAAAACTAAATTAGGATCAAGCTGCATTTCAGGAGCATATGGAGCAAAGCTTAATAACATTCCGGCTATTACAAGAATTAAGGCAAGAGGGACCGTTGATTTTTGAAATAATTGGCCTAAAAGCACAATCACACTAAACAAAAAAACATAAATGGAAAGCTGGGTCATCCTTTACCCCCATGATAATTTTAATTACTGCTTTTGATCTCCTAGACCCATTAAGTGACGCAGATTAATAATGAGCTGAGTTTGCAACAATGATGTATTTGCAAATTCATCTAAATAAGCGACTTGAAAATATTTTTTATTCGCAAGTGAGTTTAATGTGCTGTCTTCAGGATACTGCAATAACATCGGAAATAAGACTGATTGCCCGATCACAGCGCGTCTTGTTGGCGGATTAGGCGAAAGTCCCCATACGTTTTGATATGTCATTGCCATCATTTCATGATTTGGGCTGTTTGGATTTGGATGATTGCCGATATACATGACAATATGTCCGCCAATATAGATAAGAGTTAAAAATGGTTTACCAGCTTTTTGTAAGTACGCTAAGCGATCAGTTGCATTAGCAGGTGTCATATCAACCATTTTGTTAATCGTGACTTGATCAGATGAATGACGCGGCAGCCAAATTCCAAAAGGCGTTAATAAATTTTTGAGTTCAGTTGAGCAATCATTATTGAAGTACATGTTTCCCCAGCCATAATGACGATTGATCATGGTGCTCATTACATTTGCCATGTTATGCGGTGTTAACGTTAATGGCATGGCAGAAACGTTTTCTGTAGAGACGAGCGCATATTTAATAATTGCACGATGGTTTGCATCTTTTGCAGGAACAAGTAATTTACCTGTGTCTCCGCTTATTTCGCCTGGAAATACACTGCCTATATAAGCTGAAAATAAAAACTCATCATCTTCATCATTAATGCTTGTTTCAGTATGTGTGATGGCTAATAAATTTTTGCTAGCAGCGTTGCTCCATTCAGTGACAAAGTCATTGCTAACGCGTGCAAGACCTGCGGTTTTGACCCAGGCAACAACATCCGGTGTAACGATGAATGACCAGGCACGATCGCGTGTTTGACTTAAAATATATACGGGTGTTCCTGCCCACACAGATGTCATTTGTAAATTGTCAAAAGGATAGCCTTGTCCTGGCAGCTTATAATTATAAAAATGTACATCCGTTGTTGGTAGCACGCGTACAAATAAATTATCGACAGTGATAGCGCGATTGATAGGTGTATAAGAAAAATTATCAAATTGAGAAAGATTAATGTTGTTAGTGATTTTATCTATCCATGCTTGTTTATAAGATTGGAAATTATCCCCATAACCCATTTCGTTGGCGGTTTTATTTTGATTGCTGAAGCTGGCCAAGATAGATTGTTCAATACTTTTTAAATCATCAGGCGATTTTTGGCGCAAAATTTTATTGATATATTCACCATTCCAAGGTGATGAAGTACCGAAATAGTGATTGTAAAATTTGTTTTGATGTTGTTGTTGAATCTCTGCTGTTAATACAGGTTTATCATAATTATCATCAGTTGGTTTTATCCAGCTTGCTATGCGCTGATCATATTTATCTAGAGGAAAAATTGAGATAAGGTCTTCAGCTTGCAATGGTCGTGTGAAAAGAAAAACGAGGCAGCAAGCAGATAACAAAACAATTTTTCTGATAGACATAGAATTTCTCAGAGTAAAGGCCGTTTTAATATTTTTTCCAAAATACGCAATGGAGAATGTGCGTCATTTTTCATTGCTGAAACAGGCAATGAAAAAGTTTGTTCTAATACATATTGTCCTTGCATGGCTGCATGTGAGACATGATCGGTTTGTACTATCCATGCACTTCCTGGTGCGAAGCGTAATTCTTGCTGATCGGCATTTATTTGGTAATGCTCATCTGCTTTCATGCGGTCATGAATTTGTAGCATGTAGTGATCGTATAAAGTGCGATAACTTTTCGTAATTTTTAACAATCTAAGTAATGCAGATTTGCCTAGAATAGGATTTGAAATTTTCGGTAAGAATTTGTTTGCGACTTTTTCGAATGGTTCACCTACACGCCATACGCGATCTTCGCCGTGAGGATTGATATTGCAAAATACGCGCAAGATACGTCTGCCTTGATTTGGCGCTGAAGGGAAAGCATCCACATGTAAACGTTTATCGTCTTTACGATAAGATGTTTTACGATTGCTGATTTCAACCGGGCGAAAACTAGTGCGTGCCATTACGATGGAATTAACATAGTGCGGCAATAAGTTGCGAACTAAATTATAGGCAGATTGTGAGAATCGATCTAGCATGGCTTTTAATTTGATACGTTCGTCATCAGATAAACGTTGCGCGCCCCACAACACGTTCAGCTTTGGGTTGTAACCAATATTTTTTGCTTGTGGATCAGCATACTCCGGAGAAAGAAATTTGATTTCTTCAGGTTTTAATGCAAAAGCCAGTTGGGGAAAATGCAATATATTTCCACCTTCTAAGCTTTCAACAGCTTTTTTCTGATCAGAGCTAAAAAAGTTTTCAGTCCATTGTTGGGTTGAAAAGACGATTTGCATAATAGATTTCTCACGAGGCTAGCAAGCCGTCAATTGTACATTCTAACGGCGAGGAACCACAACCCTCGCTCTGTTTATCGCCCCCACCCTGGCCTCTTCCTCGCAAGGCATTGTTGCATAATTCAAATGTGTCATCCTGAACAGGCGTTTTTTGCCTGTGAAGGATCTAAATATTAATGAAAAAGATCCTTCACAGGCAAAAAACGCCTGTTCAGGATGACACATTTGAATTATGCAACAAT
>DAIEGU010000109.1 GCA_027356065.1 Gammaproteobacteria bacterium | reverse complement strand
ACGCCTGTTCAGGATGACACATTTGAATTATGCAGCCACATGCCTTCGCCCTGAGGGGGCGCGCTTTTTGCGCCGTCTCGAAGGGCCGCAAAAAGATTAGCCGTTATTAAGAAGTTAAGCCTACTTTTTGACTTAGCCTTGGTAATTCATCTGTTGGGGCTTTTAAACCTTCAAGCTTTTGCCAAATACTTACAGGTTGCAATGACACCGTTGTTTCTGCTTTAGGCACTGCCATATCTAAAATAGAAATAGAACTTGTTGGTGAAGAAAATTCAGGCTTAGCAGTGTTAACTGCCGATTTAGGCATTGGCTCCTTTTTAGGCTCAACGTCTTGATATACTGGCATCGGCAAGCCATTTTGAACAGCATGTAGTGCCGGCATGAGTGATTCTGAAATTAATGATGTTTTTGAAGAAAAAAGCCCTAATGAAGTCTTGCTAACGTTGGATGACCTCTCAGGGTTCAGCCTTACTTCTTTGTCTTCAGATAATAAAGGAGGAGCTGATGGTTTTACTTTCCATGTATCCTGATACGCAGCAATCATCCTTTGAGTTAAAGCTTCAGAACCATCTGGATGTGCCGCTAAACAACGTAATGTTGTACTGATTAAATTATATTTATCTTGGATCGATAAATTATCTTTCTTACATTCAGCTAAAACCATTTCAGCAAACATTTCTAATTCGTCTGGATTCAACCTTGCTAAAGCAGAAATACGACTCAATTTCGTCAACAACATAACATCAAATAATTTAGATACTAGTTCTTTTGTTTCCACCGTAGATATTTTTTCTTGCGGTTCTTTTTTAGGTGCAACAGATTGTTCTAAAGTTTCACGTTGTTGTCGTTTATTGATCGCAAGTTGCTTTAAAGACATAACTTTATCTAAAAATTTCGTTGCATATTGATTATATTTTGCCATTTGGTTGAGCTCAGCAAATTCAGCATCAGTTAACTCAGCTCTTCCATCAATCTTCAAATTAAAAATCTCGAATTCACATTTTTGTGCTTCGATACTTAATGAAATATCTTTTTTAGATTGAGCAAGCTGATTAATCCAGCGCTTTGTCCCTTCTTGCGCTGGATCTTTAAGTACAACCCGAACGGCATGCTGCAAAGCTTGCAGATTCTTTTTATCTAAAATAGCTAACTGCATGGCTGCATAAGGGTCTTTATATTGCTCTATCAATTTTTTATAAATCTCGCGCGCCATATTTTCAGAATAAGAACTCAATTCTTTTGGAGCCATATTAACAGCATGGATGTCTCCTAATACTCGCGCTGCATCAAAACTTCCACTGACAACTAATGCTGCAACAGCGTCATATTCTTGTTGAGTGAGGCGTTTTTTAGATTTTACTTTTGCTTGCCAAGATGCCTTTAATACATCAACTTCTTTTTTGAGCGCTTCATCTTTCTTTAAAGGAACAACAATCGGATTAGATTGCAATAAAGCAACCATATCATATTTCATAAATTTGAAAAATTTTCCTCTCGCAAGATCAATGGCCGTTTTTCCTTTAGTATTTTTGAGATAAGGATTTGCACCGGCCTTTATTAATATTTTTGCGATATCATAATTTTCATCTTCAACAGCCATGTGTAAAGCGGCATACCCACCAGGCGGGTATAGGGTTTCGAAAGCTTGCTTTAGTAATTCTTTATTGGCTTTTGCGCAAATAGTTTCGACTAACCGCACATTACGCTTATGAACCGCCGCGACAATCACATCGCTGATAGCTTGGCGATCCATAGACTCAGGGGTTAATAACGCATTTATGATGTCATCGCCCTGCTCATTATAAACACTTAGAAAAGCAGCGCTTTGTTGGTAATTGTTTCGGACGTAAGGGCTAACACCTTTTCCGACTAACATCTTTACCAAGTTCAACTTGTCTTTCCTTGATAAATTGCTTACGAGCACTTGATTCAATAAATTATCGCCAGCGCGATCTTTGTAACTTAACAGTGTAGACAAGTCGTCCCCTTGCGCCTCTTCAACAATACTTTCAGCATCTTCAAGTTTGTTTTTCGAAATAGCATCACGAAGTTGCAAGTGTGAGGGTGTTTCTAATCTGTACTTTAATTCTTCTGAACTACTAGATGGCACAACCATGGTTTCAAATACTTTGATTAATTGCTCATTGCTTATCATTGTTTCTGTTGGAGTAAAAGCAGACCCTTTGCCCTTCTCCTTCCACTTAGTAATTGGACCTAAATAATTTTCTCCTCTCCAGTAAGATATGCCTTTATGTCCCTTGACCCAGAAAATGAGTTCATCACAAAACTTCCCTAGTACATAAGCATCGCCCAACGGGGTATTAACATGTTGGCCAACTTGCACTCCGAAGCACTCTACATCAGCCTTCAGACCTTTGTATTGAGAGCCGCTATTGCCTTTAAATGTGAGAGCAGGGAGCACAGCTTTTAAAGCATCTAGTTTAGTAGGCATTTTTCACCTCGTTAGGTATGGACTTTTCACTCTATTTTTTTGTGATTTTACTTAAGCAACATTAACGCTTTATTATTTAAGGAGTGCTGATCGCGCCCAAACTGGTAAATTCCTGAATTCTGTGTAGAATATGCCATCCCTTGTCCTGGTCGCGGGACAAGGTCAACGATTTTTATTAATACCTTTTATATATAAGTGGAGCAAGACAATGGCATCTAAGCAAAAATTTGAAGTGGAAGCTAATGTTCGCCACGTTAAGGGGAAAGGTGCGAGCCGCCGCCTACGTCGCGAAGAAAAAGTTCCGGGCGTTGTGTATGGTGGTGGTAAAGACGCAATTTCTTTAACGCTTGAACATAGCAAAATATCAAAAGCACTCAGCAATGAAGCTTTTTATTCCCATATTTTAGTTTTAAAAACTGGCACCGAATCTGAAAAAGTCATCTTGAAAGATGTTCAGCGCCATCCTTATAAACCACGTATTGCTCACGTTGATTTTCAACGCGTACGCGCTGATGTGAAGTTAACGATGAACGTTCCTTTACACTTTGTTGGTGGCGACAAAGCACCTGGTGTAAAAGAAGGCGGCCTTATTTCTCACATCGTGAGTGATGTTGAAATTTCCTGCTTCCCAGACGACTTACCAGAAAATATCGAACTCGATATTTCTAACATGGCACTCAATCAGATTTTACATTTATCTGATATCACCCTACCAAAAGGTGTTGAATTAGTTGCTCTCACTCATGGCGATGATAAGGGAATTGTATCCATTCATCTTCCACGAGCTGAAGAAGAAATTCCAACTGAAGCGCCTGTTGCATCTGAAGTACCTGCAATTGAACAAAAAGGTGAAGAAGAACCATCTGAAGGTGGAAAGTAATATCTTCGCATGTCACCCCGCACTTGTTGCGGGGGACAGGTTCTTTTCTTTTGCACGCTAAGGAGTCCACGTGCAGTCGTTCATTCAATTAATAGTTGGTCTAGCAAATCCAGGAAAAGAATACGAAGATACACGTCACAATGCTGGCGCCTGGTTTATAGACATGTTAGCCGAGCAAACTCATTCGCAATTACGTTTAGATCCCAAATATCATGGTTTACATGCATTAGCTCGCGTGGATAATCATGCTTGTCATTTGTTGATACCAACCACTTTTATGAATCGCAGTGGTCAAGCTGTACAAGCCTGCATGAATTATCACAAAATCGCGCCGGGTTCTATTTTAGTTGCACACGATGATATCGATTTACCTGCTGGTACTATTAAACTTAAATTTGATGGCGGCGATGGCGGCCATAATGGCTTGAAAGATATCATACGTCATCTGCATACCAAACAATTTTATCGATTGCGTATAGGTGTTGGGCGTCCGACACATAGCAAAGATGTGGTTGATTATGTTTTAGATAAACCCTCGAAAGCAGATAGACGCGCGATTGATGATGCATTGATAGAAGCGCAACACGCATTACCCTTATTACTCGTCGGCGAGCCGCAGAAAGCCATGCAATTATTGCATACAGGGAAGGAGTAAATACTCTCTACCCCAAGCAGGAAAAAACACCAACAGTGATAAATTATAGAAGCCGTAATTCGTCATATGCTATAGTGACGGCCAATTTTTATGAACTAAACGCGGAGAAGATATGGGTTTGAAATGCGGGATTGTTGGCCTACCTAACGTTGGCAAATCAACGACATTCAATTGTTTGACCAAAGCACAAGTTGCTGCTGCAAATTATCCTTTTTGCACGATTGAGCCGAATGTCGGCATTGTTCCAGTACCTGATTCACGCTTAGATAAAATTGCTGCGATTGTAAATCCACAAAAAATTTTACCCACCACTGTCGAATTTGTTGATATTGCCGGTATTGTTAAAGGTGCATCGGAAGGTGAGGGTTTAGGCAATAAGTTTTTGTCACACATTCGTGAAACAGATGCCATTGCCCAAGTAGTAAGATGTTTTGAAGATGAAAACGTCACCCATGTGGCTGGTAAAGTTTCACCAAAAGATGACATTGAAACTATTAATGCAGAACTTGCACTGGCTGATCTAGAAACAATAGAAAAAGCTATCCTTCGCGCACAAAAAGCAGCAAGATCTGGCGATAAAAATGCCGTCATCGAACTCGCGTTACTTGAACGCATTAAAAAACAATTAAATGATGGCAAACCAGCGCGCGCTTTAGATTTTAGTAAAGAAGAAAAACCCTTACTCAATTCATTTCACTTACTCACTTTAAAACCAACTTTATATGTCGCGAATGTCGCAGAAAATGGTTTTGAAAATAATCCTCTTTTAGATGAAGTGAAAAAAATTGCTGAAAGCGAAAAAGCCGCTGTTGTTGTTATCTGCGCAGCACTTGAAGCTGAAATTGCAGAACTTGATGATACTGAGAAACAAATATTTCTCGCAGAATTAAATTTAGCAGAGCCAGGTTTAGATCGCTTAATTCATGCAGCGTACAAATTATTAGGCTTAGAAACTTATTTCACTGCAGGTGAAAAAGAAGTCCGCGCCTGGACAATTCATAAAGGTGATACCGCACCACAAGCTGCCGGCGTCATTCACACTGATTTCGAAAAAGGATTTATACGTGCAGAAGTCATTTCATATGATGACTTTATTCGATTTGGTGGTGAACAAGGGACAAAAGAAGCAGGTAAATGGCGATTAGAAGGCAAAGATTATATTGTGCAAGATGGCGATGTGATGCATTTTAGGTTTAATGTATAACATTATTTATATGGATCTTGGCAGCTTTAAATGCTGCCAAGATGTGTGAGTGAACGTCACGAATGAGTGTATTACGGTCTTTTTTCTAGTTTTTCTTCAATACCGTGCACCTCTCCAAACTTTCGATGAGCCGTTTTGAAATCATTAAATACTGGTCCTAGCTCCTCAATAATAGAATTCAAAACCTTATAGTAATTTAGAAACTCAGTATTAGAGAAAGCGCTTATCCCCTCTAAATGCTCCTTTAGATACTTTATTGTCTCTAAACTTTCTGGAGCAGCTTTTTGGGTAAGGGGCAATCTATTCGTATGTACTCTAGTATGTCCGCCACCAGTCAGCCATCTATTTTGTGTTGTCGTCGGTTGCGTAAAGCGACTCTCTATTGTATTTAATACCTGAGACAGCTTATTTATATACTGTTCCACCAAATTTGCATTTTGATCTTTCTTAGGCAATTCTTCTTTCAACTCTGCCCTAGCACTAGCAGCTTCTGCTATTTTTTTATTGAAAGTACGAAGCTCCGTAAATTTCTCCGTTGATAACGTATCGATCAACGGAGTCAAAACCTTGCACCATTCTGCAAAGCTTTCGTACTTGTACATTTTTTGTGGGGACGTCATCAGCTGTTCCAAACCCTCTAACGCAGGAATTATAACTTGTCGGTTGTGTGGGAGAAAACCGATGTCATTTTCAGTTGCAACACTATAAACGTTGCCGCGATGTACTTCCTTTTTCTGTTTTGCTTTAATTAAATATTCATTAACTTGCGCGAGATAATAGGCAATAAGCTGTTTATCATCCATCTTGTTAATCTGAGCATCTGTTAATTTTTTTTCTACTATCTTTTCATTACTTATTTTTTTGTGAAACATAACCAAATCCTCATTTAATAATTAGTCATATAAGAAAAGTAGCAGATGAAGCTTAAGAAAGAATTATGTTTAAATTTTGATCAGCCGTTGTCTAACCACTTCAAACAAACAGATACCCGTAGCAACCGAAACGTTTAAGCTGGAAACAGAACCCAACATGGGAATTTTGATCAGCAAATCACAATGTTCGCGAGTAAGACGACGTAAACCCTCTCCCTCAGAACCGAGTGCAATAGCAACAGGCCCAGAAAAATTGGTTTGGTAAATGGTGCTATCTGCTTCAGCCGCTGCGCCATAAATCCAAATGCCTGCTTCTTTTAATACTTCCATGGCGCGCACTAGATTTGTCACCTGCACAAACGGAATTGTTTCAGCAGCACCACTTGCGACTTTACTAACAATAGGCGTAATACCAACTGATTTATCTTTAGGTGCGATAATAAGATTTACACCTGCCGCATCTGCAGATCGAAAACAAGCACCCAAATTATGAGGATCTTGCACACCATCTAAAATTAAAATGAACGGTGTTGCTAAGTTTTGCAAAAGTTGTTTCAAATCACTTTCAGTATACGTTGGTAAGCTTGCACAAAACGCAATAATACCTTGATGATTGGCTTCATCTGTCATGCGGTCTAGTGTCTGGCGCGATAACTGCTCGACAGTAATTTTTTTTTGCTTTGCTAACTGCAAAATAGCATCGATTTTTTTATCATGGCGTTCTTGCAATACACCTATACGTTGAACACGCCCTGGATGCTTTGAAAGTAAAGCTTGCACAGAATGAATACCAAAAATAATTGCTTTAGCTGACATGATGTTTACTCGCGAATTTTCTTTGTGTGCATGATAGCAAAAAAACCTAAGGATGCATTTGTGTTTTTGTCGCCCCCCACCCTGGCCCTCCCCCGCAAGGGGAGCATTGTTGCATAATTCAAATGTG
>DAIEGU010000108.1 GCA_027356065.1 Gammaproteobacteria bacterium | reverse complement strand
AAGCCCTTCGAGACGGCGCAAAAAGCGCGCCTCCTCAGGGCGAACGGACTTATCAAGGCAAACACAGCTTTATCAAAGCGAACGGCTTTATATGTTTTTATTTACTGACAGTGTTTGTCGTAATTTTGTTGAGTTAAAGGTAGTTCCGCATCTTCAATTTCTGCCTTTCGAGTGTCGCTGGTATTACCGCTAAAAATAATCTGGCTATTGAGTTCATTGCATACACCAGCTTCATGATTGGCAGGTTTAAATGGTGCACAGGCAGAGAGAGCGCAGACAGAAGAAATCATTAGCAAAGAGAAGATGGGTTTCATGATGGGTTCCTTGCGCAAAATAAAGCGCTTCTTAAATGATAGTCATGTTAGTTAAGGCATTTATAACCATTGTATTTTTTTATTAGGGAAAAGTTAATTGGTTTGTGGCGTTCCCTCATCACCCATTTGTGCCTGTAGTAGTGGAGCTGCTTCAAGTTATTACATATTAGGTTGCAATGAATGGTGTTAGCGCTTATTCTGCTTTAAAGGTTAAAAAAATTATCATAAAAATACTGCTCGAGGACTAACTCATATAAAGGAATGAGCCAAGCCTTTGGGCTTGTACAGGTTAATAGATGGCAACGTTTAAAAAAAAGAAAGACCCATTTGCTGAAAGGGAAGCTCAAAAATATGAGAAACCCATCCCAAGTCGTGAATTCATCCTGGATTATCTGAGTGAAAGAGATCGTCCTGCCACACAGCAACAAATTCAAATTGATTTGGGTTTAGAGACAAGAGACCAACAGGAAGCATTAAGACGCCGTCTGATTGCGATGGCACGTGATGGTCAATTGTTGAAGAACCGTAAGGGTGCTTATGGCCCTCTTGAGAAAATGGAATTAATAGCAGGACGTATTATCGGGCATAAAGATGGTTTTGGCTTTATTGAGCCCGATGTAGGTGATGAAGATTTATTTGTAAGTCCGCGTGAAATGCGTAACGTTTTTCATGGCGACCGCGTGCTTGCCAGAGTTTCAAATGTAGATACTCGCGGCCGGCGTGAAGCAATGATTGTGGAAGTGCTTGAGCATAATACTAAACAATTGGTCGGACGCTATTTTGCAGAATCAGGTACATCTTATGTCGAGCCTTCTAATTTACGTATTAACCAAGCGATATTAATTCCACCTGAAGATTCAATGAGTGCTGAACATGGTCAAATGGTCGTTGTTGCAGTTACCGGTCAGCCAACTTTACGCTCACGCCCAATTGGAAGAATTGTCGAAGTCCTAGGCGATCACATGGCGCCGGGAATGGAAATTAATGTTGCTATTCGCAATCATGAATTACCCAATTTTTGGCCTGATGATGTGCAGCTTGAAGCATCACGTTTTCTTTCGGAAGTGACCGATGAAGATAGAATGGGTCGCGAAGATTATCGCAGCTTACCTTTTGTTACTATCGATGGTGAAGATGCTAAAGATTTTGATGATGCAGTTTATTGCATACCTAGAGAAAAAGGCGGTTGGACGTTATATGTTGCGATTGCTGATGTTAGTTACTATGTTCGTCCCAATTCTGCGTTAGATAAAGAAGCTTATAAACGTGGAAACTCAGTGTATTTTCCTGGACGGGTCATTCCTATGTTACCCGAAGCACTGTCAAATAATTTGTGTTCGTTGAATCCTAAAGTGGATAGGCTTGCGATGGTATGTGAAATGACTATTCATCCAACCGGTCGGATTATGAAGTATCAATTTTCCGAAGGTGTCATCAATTCGCATGCACGGTTGACCTATACGCAAGTACACACGGCCATGGAGAAAAAAGATAAACGTGCGCGTGAACGCATTAAAGATTTAATTCCATACCTTACTAATTTATATGATCTCTTTCGTGTATTGCATAAAGCAAGACAAGCGCGTGGCGCGATTGACTTTGATTTACCAGAAACAAAAATTGTTTTTGGTAAAGATAGAAAAATTGAAAAAATTGTTCCTTATGAACGTTTTGATTCACATCGCGTCATTGAAGAATGCATGTTGAGTGCAAATATTTGCGCTGCACGTATTTTAGAAAAGCATAAACAGCCTGGTTTGTATCGTGTGCATGAAGGGCCGACTGAAGAAAAATTATTAGATTTACGCCGATTTTTAAGTGAAATGGCACTAGCTATACCGAGTCATCGTAATCCTGTTCCTGCAGATTATTCGCATATCTTGCGTGTAGTCAAAGATAGGCCTGATGCACATATGATACAAACCATGTTGCTGCGCTCGATGAGCCAGGCAGTTTATGCGCCTGAAAATAAAGGCCACTTTGGTTTAGCTTATGATGCTTATGCGCATTTCACATCGCCTATTCGTCGTTATCCAGATTTACTCGTCCACAGAGCAATCAAACACGTTCTTTCACGTAAACCAGCAACGCAAAACCTAAGCGAATTGATTCATGCAGGCGAGCATTGCTCAATGACAGAACGCCGCGCTGATGATGCAACGAGTGAAGTATCCGATTGGCTTAAATGTGAATTCATGATGGATAAAGTAGGCCAAGAATTTTCTGGTATTATTTCTGGCGTTACTAGTTTCGGTATTTTTGTTGAGTTGGCCGAAGTTTATGTTGAAGGATTAGTGCATATTAGCGCATTGCCTGATGATTATTATCGATTCGATCCTGTTAAACATACTTTGCATGGCGAGCGTACAAATAGACATTTCCGTCTAGGTGATCCGATTAAAATTCAAGTGGCGCGCGTTGATCTCGATCAAAGGCAAATAGATTTTGTATTAGCAGGTGTACCACAAGGAACTGGAAAACGCGGTAATGCGAAAGGAGTGCGTGGGAAGAAATCAGGCGAGAAAAAACCATCTCGTAAAGATTCGTCACGCAAAGATAGAAGCCAAGATAAAAAGAAAGGCAAACGCAAAAAGAAAAAGCGATCTCGATGAATCTCGTTATTTTTTCAATCCACTCCAAGGCTGTGCTACTACGGTTGCAATATTTTCGCCTGTTGTAATTGGGTGAGAAAATACATTCAATGCATAAGAGCCTATAGCCGCTCCATAATAAAGAAAATTAGACGGTAAAAAATAAGACGTAGCTTCTGTTTTTTTAGCAGAGGAAGCTTGCAGGGAAGCAAAATGTATTTGTGCCAGTAGTTTTGTTGCTGTGAGCTGATGGCTTAGGCAAATGATTTCTGTGGAAAACCAACTTGGATTACGCACAAAAAAATTGTGCACTACTTTCGTATCTTTCACTAAGTCTTGTTCTGACGTAATAATTAATAGACGATGAGTTTTTGCAAGAAAAAAACTAGCTTTATAAATGTTTCCAACATTTTTTTCGTTAACATAGTTATATAGATCTTTTACTGAAGTCATGTATTCTGTTAAAACTTCTTCGGTATTGCCTGGTTTATTTGGAACAAAAATAGTGGGGACAATAATGTTTTTTTCTTTAAAAAATTGCCTAGCATCTTTGCTTTGTGCATCTAAGTGTTCTTGTGTCTGGCCTAAAATAATTGCAACGTCATATTTTAAATGGGTTGTTACATTTAGACTGGTGGCGAGATTTTTCGTCACATTATACATTTCACGATAAACATCGATGGATAAATTGTCATGTTGTTGAGCGGCGTGCTTGACTGCGATAGCTAGCCATTGTAATAATTTTTTTTCTTCATCTTCATTTATTTCATCCATAAAGACTAAGTTATGATTTAACTGCACAAGTTGATGGATGATGTTTTCTTCATAGCCTGCATTTTTTAAATCTTCGCGTAAGATGGGTTCTTCGTAGCATCCAGCAAGTGTTAACAATTGCAATACATGTTGCTGTTGTTCAAATGTGGAGAATCCAATTTTTCTAAGAGCAGTAGCTAATCCGCGCATGTTTTTCCCTTAACTTTGTGTAGTCGAATTATCGAAGGTATGAGTCTCGAATGCAATTTGTTAGTGACATGATGTGTGTTTTTGTCGCCCCCCCACCCTGGCCCTCCCCCGCAAGGGGAGCATTGTTGCATAATTCAAATGTG
>DAIEGU010000016.1 GCA_027356065.1 Gammaproteobacteria bacterium | reverse complement strand
CAGGCCCAATTACCTTATCGCGAGGATTTAAGCAATTTCAAATCATCTATGAGGGATTGTCCCTCATAGATGTGTGCATAGACTAGGATATCAAGCAAGGACTAGAAAAAGAAAAGTCTATTGAACGTTAGTTTTTAATGTTGCTTTTTTTCATAATCTCTTGACCGCCACGTCAATTATATGAGAAAACATTTAATTCTACAGGGATGGAATACTCATGAAACGGATTTTCGTGGCGGGTTTTCTTTTTGGTCTTTGCTGTCAATCATTGGCAACTGCATCTCCTATTTCAAACTCAAATTATACTCAGCGATTTTATCTTGGCGCGGGCGCAGGAGATATGTTCTTTAGGGTGGGTAATAATAATTATCTTAGTACAGGATTAGGATGGCCAAATGATTATTACTCAGCAAATAGCATTTCCAATCAAGGTTATGGATTTTTAGCTGCGGGTTTTGCTTGGGAGCGCGACAGCGAACTGTTGCCAATTTATAGTCTTGGTCTACGCTACATGTATGTTCGGAACACTTCTACATCAGGTTATGTAGAGCAATATTCAATGCCAGAATTTAAAAATTACACTTATTCTTATGACACTCAAATATTAAGTTTATTAGCCATTGCTAAAGCGAATATAGTTCGTTGGAATTGGTTTATGCCTTATGTACTGGCGGGCGCAGGTATCGCAACGTTTGGAACATCAAATTATGAAGAGCAACCTCTGGGTGGAGTAACACCACGTGTGAGCCCGGGATTTGGTGATGGATCAGGTAATAATTTTGCTTACCAAGTTGGTGTTGGTTTTGATATTGCACTTTTAGAAAATTTATTAATCAATCTTGAATATGATTATATTAATTTTGGAACGATTAGCACGGGTACAGGTGCGGATTATCCCACATTAACAGGTACTAATTACGATAATGAATCGCTCAAGAATAAAATTGATGCGACTACTTTATTTGTCGGATTGACTTATTTTGTCGATTGAATAACTCATGGGAATTTTTAGGAGATAATATCAAATGGATTTGATGCGACGATTTAGTTTATTTGTCATATTCATGTCGCTAATGCTAAATGCATATGCAGGAAAAGATCCGATTGGGTGGACGCAGTCTGGAACGGTTCCAGCCATCACGCAATTAAATCAAAGTTATTCTGTCAGTTTTACTCTGGTAAATAACTTGCCATTTACTATGCCCACACCGCTCCTGGTTTCTAATAATTCCTCTCCTTCGAATGAAGTCACCATGCATGATGGCTGTACCGGATTAAAATTAGCGCCTAATGCAACCTGCGATGTCGGGCTAGTGTTGGTTCCAACACAAGTCGGCAATCAAGCGTTAAGCATATTTATGGAATACGGCAAAAATAAAGTTCAGATACCGCAGAATCCTTTAAAATCACAAACGCTGTCAGCGGCTTATTCACAGTTGCAGGGTAAAACCACCAATGGATTACCATCAACTATCCAAAGTAGCTCTACGTATGTACTGACGTTTACGTTTTCAAATATCGGATCGACCCCGTTGACTGGATTTGCATTCGCTCCTAATTCGAATAATTCAGCTGGCTATACCCAAACAAGTGCTGTGAATTGCGGATCGACACTGCCAGTAGGCGGCCCTGCTTGTGTTATAACGGGTACTTTCTCGTCTGCTAGCTCACATGGTGCAGTTACCGTTGGCTATACTGGAAGCGCTGCTCCTTATACAGCATCACCGACCACTTCCAGTGTTATCAATAACAGTTCAGGTGTAGGCACACGTACCTTTTTCTTTGTAAATAATTGTTCGCAAGATGTTGCTTTTGCTATGAACGGTGGCGGTATTGGAATTTCTGGATGTACAACCGATGCAGATTGCGATGCTAAAACAAATCTGCCTGGTGCATTCGCTTGCGGTACAACAGCAAATGGCGGAGCGGGCGGATGTTTTTGGAAAGATCCATCCCCGATAAATGGCAACTTTGTGTTGTCTCACAATGGTGGAACGGCCACGGTTTATTTGACTGAATATAGTTACACTTATACACCACCCGCTACACCAGCAAATCCAAACCCTGGTTCAGTTACCGCTGTATGGAGCGGAAATGTCGCAGGCCGTACTGGATGCACGAGTACAACACCTGGATCGTGTAACACTGCTTATTGCGGTAGTACCACGACTGCTGCAAATGGCAATTGTGCTCCTGGCGTAGGATTTCAAGTGCCTGCATCACTTGCGGAAATGACGCTTGAACCAAGTACAGATAGTTATGATTTATCTGTTATCAATGGCCTCAACTTGCCAATGTCTATGGTGCCAAGTGGTGGTACAACAAGTGCGACTAATCCTTATACATGCGGATCTGCTGGTATTACAACTAACCAAGGATCTGGTACGGGTACACTTGGTGGTTGTTCATGGTCATTAGGAACGACGGTACCATCTGTAAGTTATGTATGGGTGGCAAATCAGGGTACGAGTCCAACTCCTTGTTCTATGAATAGCCAGTGTACCGGTTCAGATACAACACAAGCTTGCGGATTAAGTCTCTCCAGCATCCAAGCTAATACATCACAAACTTATTGTGGTACTTGGTTGGGTTATTGGACTGCAGACCAAGTTTGCGGGACGAATTCTAGCTATTCTCAATCTCCCTTTAACTGTACGATGAGTGCAAATGGTGGTTCCCAGTTTACCCAAATGTATGAATGTGCTGGATCACCATCCGTTTATAATAATTCGTGTTATTCAAGCTCAAGTAATGCATGCTGCGGTTGCCAAAACTGGCAGCTTGCTCCGACTAATTTGACTGTTCCATCGAATGGCAGCGTGCAACAGTGTAGCTTCTCGAATACAACCTGGCATAACAATGCTTTACCAACAGTGTCATGGATTAAATCGGCATGTCCTTCAAGCTATGTCTATCCGTTCGATGACAAGAGCAGCAGCTTTACCTGCACGAATGGAAGTCCAAACAACGCAAGCTATACAATAACATTCTGTCCAGGTAACAATTCAGGCGCACCAACTGGAACAATTCCGAGTTGATTGATATAGTCGTATAAAAGATTGCCCGGTGAATAGCCGGGCATTTTTTTACTGATTGTGTGTTGATAAATCTCCGTTCGCCCTGAGGAGGCGCGTTTTTTGCGCCGTCTCGAAGGGTGTACTTATTTAAATGGTTTTCGTCTTTTTGCGACCCTTCGAGACGGCGCAAAGAACGCGCCTCCTCAGGGCGAACGGATTTATAGGGTTACCGAACTTCCTGAATCAATCTTCTCACTTCCTGAATGGCTGACTTCCAATTTAAACGTGTGATGAATTCATTGTAGGAAGACAAAGCCAATGCTTCGTAACGAGCGCGTTCATGCATTAAATTGACAATATAATTGCAATAATCAGTAACAGATGCATAAAGTGAAAATGTCATACCATTAATATTATCTTTCACAACGGAACTAATACCGCCTACATAAGTCGTAAGACAGGGGACACCGAATGCATTCGCTTCACAAAATACGATGCCATAAGCTTCTGCACGTGATGGAACAAATAGAAAATGCGTATCGGTGAGTAATTGGCGAATTGTTTCTTTACCTTGAGGTGTATGTTTAGAAACAAATCCCAAACATTTCACATAATCTGGAATATTTTCGTGAGCAGGTGGTGTATAACCAACAATAGTGAGTTCAACACGGTGTCCTGCTGCATGCAGTGCGCGAGTCACTGCTAATACAACATCCCCACCTTTTCTTTCCCAGCTTTTTGCTAAAAATAATAATTTGATTTTGTCATGCGCGCGTTTTTTTACAATTTCGCGTATCGCAGCTAAATCAGGGAAAGTATCAATATTTGCGCCAAAAGGGACTATTTTCACCTTTTCTTTTTGTACGCCATAAATTTCAATCGCACTTTTTGCTGCCCATTCAGAACAAAAAATAGCGAGAGATGTACGTGATAGACATTCAGCAGTCACAATATTTCCTTCACCTAATGAGTTAGCAGAATGCTTTGAAAATGGAGAATAAAAGCCAATTAATGCTGCATATAACGCATCTGTCCATAACACGATAGGTTTTTTTGTTTCAAGATAAGCAACAGGGTTAACTAATGGTGAAACAATCGCATCAATCGATTTATTTTCTAATTGTTTTGCAACTTGCGCAGAATAACTTTTTGCTGCGTGTATATTAAAACGAGGGCTTTCACGTTGATCACAAATGTGCTTCTTCCAGAATTGCTTCAGTTTAAAAAAACGCGGTAAATTGCGTTTTAAAGAATCGATATATTCAACGTCTATACCGTTTTCTTGAAATGCCTTGGACATATAGAATGGTGTGCCTGACCAATTGTGCACATCGCGTGCATCAAACGTAGTGGTGTAAGCGATACGCATTAATTACTCCTCGATTGTTCTCAATGTTTTTTTAATAAGCGGTAATTGCCAAAATTCTTGTTGAAAAGCAGGAATAGAGAAATTTGTCTGGGCATGCTGATAAGCTTTTTCGCTTAACTCATCACGTTTTTCTTGAGAGGTTTTATAAATGTGCTGCATTGCAATGGCAAATTCAGCTGGGTTCTTTGGTGTAATCAATGTTCCAACTGAGTCTACGACTTCAGGGATACCATTGACAGCGGTTGCAATAATGGGGATTTTGGCAATCATTGCTTCAAGCAATACACGACCAAAAGCTTCTTGAGTGGATGATAAAACAAAACAATCAAATGCTTTCATGTAACGAAAACCATTTGGAACAAAACCAGTGAATAACACATCTTCAGTTAGGTTTAATGAGGCAACCTGTGTCTTTAATTTGGGTTCTAACTCACCTTTACCAAGAATAATCAATTTGGCATTTGGGCAAGAGGATTTAACGATGGAAAAAGCATTGATTAAACTTTCCTGGTCTTTATTGCGGACAAGTCGTGCGATGTTACCAAACACAAACGCATCGTTTGGTAAATTCAGTTGAGCACGTGCTTCTTCGCGTGACAAAAACTGGGGTTCAGTGAGATCAATATCAATCATATTATATAGTGTGGTCACCCGGTCTTTGGGCACGCTCCACAAATCCTTGCGCATATCATCTCTGACTGCATTTGAGACCCCAGCGAAAAGCATGTTTTTTCTGCCGAGAGCAGCGATTAGTAATTGTCGATTGAGTGATGAGATGGTGCCTAACTCATGCATCACATAGATGAGTGCGGGAATTTTAATAAATTGAGCGACCCACATCATGATGTAACTTGGTTTATAACGATGGCAAATAACAATTTCAAAGCGTTTTTCGCGGCACAAGGCAAGTAATTTGCGAATAGGGCCAATTTTTAGGGCGCGAATGCTTTTCTTAGATTGATTAAGAAACAAGACATTCGGTGTTAATGTGCGCTGTTTGGTGTCATCGCTAGGAGTGCCAGTTAAATAGGCAACGGTGACATCATATTGTTGTTCATCGAATAAACGCGTGTATTGATTGTAAATATCAATAAATTGCGTCGCATCATTATGACCTAAAATCAAAACGTTTTTGCGCATTTTGCCAGCTCATCGATTATAAACTGTGCATTTATAGCAAGTTAACGGATCGAGGACAAGTTTTTGACTTGTATTTCATCATTGCGGGGTTGCGAGAAAACCTTTAGGACGACAGGGGCTTATGGTAATATTTCGCCCATTATTTGTTTTCCTTAAGAAAAAAGACATACATGAAGAGAATTACGAAAGCCATTTTTCCCGTTGCAGGTCTTGGTACCCGTTTCTTACCTGCTACTAAGGCTAATCCTAAAGAAATGCTTCCAATTGTTGATAAGCCATTAATTCAATATGCAGTTGAAGAAGCAGTTGCAGCCGGTGTCACTGAGCTCATCTTTGTGACTAGCAGCAGCAAGCGAGCGATTGAAGATCACTTCGATTCTAATTTTGAATTAGAGGCGACGCTTGAAGAGCGTGGCAAACAGGATTTGCTGGATATTGTCAAAGGCATACTGCCGGAAGGCGTTTCATGTGCTTACATTCGGCAAAAATCACCGCAAGGATTAGGTCATGCAGTGTTATGCGCCAAGCAATTGGTAATGAACGAACCTTTCGCTGTGTTATTGGCTGACGATCTAATTGATGGCGATAAATCTTGTTTACAACAAATGGTAGATAAATTTGTTGAAACTCAATCTAGTATTGTCGCAGTACAACAAATTCATAGAGACGAAACAAAAAAATATGGAATCGTTGATGTCCCATCTTCCACGGAAATATTCTCTGCTATTCGCGGCATTGTAGAAAAACCAGATTCTGAAAAAGCACCCTCTAATTTAGGTGTCGTTGGTCGATACATATTAACGCCGCGCGTGTTTGCTTTACTTGAGCAAACCAATAAAGGTTCTGGCGGAGAAATACAATTAACCGATGCGATTGCCAAGCTTTTATTTGAAGAACAAGTGTATGCTTATCAATTTACCGGCAAGCGTTATGACTGCGGTACCAAGTTAGGTTATTTGGAAGCAACGATTGCTTATGCATTGAAACATCCTGAACTTGCTCACGACTTCAAGCGTACTTTGCAGGCATTCATGCATGATTAACGCCGTGCTAAAGCCCCAAACAAATCAGCATCATGTTCTTGTTTATATTACAGCGATGCTATGTAGCCTTTTTTTATCAGCCTATATTGATTTTCGAGAAGTTTTAATTAATCCAGATGCCATTTGCTATTTGAGCAGTGCTGAAGCGATGGGGCGTTTAGGGTTAAAAAATGCCATGCAGCTTTGTGGCCAAGCACGGTGGCCGTTTTATCCTTGGCTAATTTATCACTTCGTACAAGTGACGCATTTTTCTTACATGGCCGCGGCTTATGTGATAGATGGTTTTTTTACCTTGATTTCTGTTGGTACATTTGTGCTGATTGTGAAAGAGCTGGGTGGTTCGCAACGCACACTTTGGATTGCGGCGTTGGTTATCTTGCTTGCGCATGAATTTAATAGTGTACGTGAGTATATCGTACGTGATCATGGATTTTGGGCTTTTTATCTAGTTTCATTATTTTTTCTATTACGGTTTTTTCGCAAACCAAACTGGTTGTCTGCATTTAGTTGGGTAAGTAGTTTACTGCTTGCCACTTTGTTTCGTATTGAAGGCGCTTTCTTTTTATTGATGCTGCCATTTACATCATTTATTTTCGTAGAAAAACGGCTAAGAACACGTATAAATTGGCTGTTTATGCTAAACGGTTTTCTGATTGTGGTCGGATTGGTTGCGTGCTGTTGGTTGCTTTATCATCCAATGAAAACAATGACAGTTGGACGTGCCAGCGAAATCACTCAACAAATTCAGCACGGTTTAGGTTTGATGTATGAACGTTATCTTTTAACTAAAACAGCGCTCGCAACGCATGTGTTAAATACAGATTCTGCTAAAGAAGCTGGCTTGGTGCTACCCATCGTATTAATTGCGTGGTATCTCATTTCAGTGATTCAAAATCTTTCCTGGATCTATGCATTTTTAGTTGTTTATGCATGGCGTCGTACACGTCAATTATTTTCAACTACAGCAAGACGCGTCGTATTTAGTTATCTTTTTGTAAACGTATTGGTGACATTTGCTTTCTTGCTAGAACATATGTTCTTTTCCAAGCGTTATTTGATTGCTTTATCCCTAATATTAATGTTGTGGGTGCCTTTTGCATTAGATGAAATGATCGCGCAAAAAAAACGAGTACTGATGGTGTTTGTGAGTTTGTTTATTGCTATATCTGCTGCTGGCGGTATTTTTGAGTTTGGTTATTCTAAAGCTTATATTGCTAATGCTGGAAGTTGGCTCGCTGATAACGTACCTAAAGATGCATATTTATACGCTAATGATTATCAGTTGATGTATTATTCCCGCCACTTTGGCGATTCCATTTTTGAGAAAACGAGTGCATATAGTCAGCTCAATACAATCGCAGATGGAAAATGGAAACAATACGATTACCTCGCGCTGCGTTTGAGTAAAAAAGACGATGCGGCGACAGCAAGCATTGTCACTCAAATTAAATCAGTACCTTTGCAAGTATTTAGTAATAAACGCGGCGATAAAGTGGTTATTTATAAGTTGAGAGATGTCATGCCAGCGAAGGCTGGCATCTAGAAATAATAAGCAAAGACTGGATGCCAGCCTTCGCTGGCATGACAGATCAATATAGCGAATGTAGCTCGGATGGAGTACAGCGACATTCCGGGATGACAGAGCAAATAGATTAGGAGAATGTAAGTTGAATATCACAGTCATTGGTGCAGGTTATGTTGGTTTGGTTACTGGTGCATGTTTTGCTGAGTTAGGCAATCATGTAACGTGCATTGATGTAAACCAACAAAAAATTGAAAACTTGAAGCAAGGTATTCTTCCTATTTATGAGCCTGGTCTTGATCTTATGGTACAGACCAATATGCAGCAAGGTCGTTTGCATTTTGCAACATCACTTCGTGATGTGATAGTTGAGCCACACGTTATTTTTATTGCTGTCGGGACACCTAGTGATAAAGATGGTTCAGCTGACATTAAATATGTATTGGAAGCTGCTAAAGAGATTGGTGCACGAATCAATCAGTATTGTGTCATCGTCGACAAATCAACTGTGCCTGTTGGTATGGGCGATCAAGTGTTAACAACTATTCAACAAGAATTAAATCGCCGTCAGTCAGATGCTAAATTTGATGTGGTGAGTAATCCTGAATTTTTACGTGAAGGTGCAGCTATTGAAGATTTCATGCGCCCTGATCGCGTCATTATTGGCTTATCATCCAATAATGCTAAAGGCATCATGCTGGATTTATACATGCCTATCTTGCGAAGCCCTGAGCGTATTTATTTTATGAATATCAAAGATGCTGAAATGACGAAATACGCAGCAAATGCAATGCTTGCAACCCGCATTTCTTTCATGAATGAAATGTCTGTTTTATGCGAACGCATGGGGGTGGATATCGAAAATGTGCGTATCGGTATTGGATCAGACTCACGCATTGGCAGTGCATTCCTAAATTCAGGTTGTGGTTACGGCGGTTCTTGTTTTCCAAAAGATGTGCGTGCACTTATTAAAATGGCCGAGAAACATCATGTAGATTCGATGATTTTGCACGCAGTTGAAGAACGTAATCACCAACAAAAACATGTGTTACCAAGTAAAATCATTAGTAAATTTGGCGAAGATTTATCTGGTATTACATTAGGCGTATGGGGTCTTGCATTTAAACCAGGCACAGATGATATGCGTGAAGCGTCATCACTGGTGTTGATTGAAAATATTTTAGCGCGCGGCGGCCGCGTACAAGCTTATGATCCTGCTGCTATGCCAGTTGCTCGTGAAGTTATGCCGAAAGAATGGTTTCAATCAGACAAATTGAGATTGGCAGAGCATCAATACGAAGCACTTGAAGATGTTGATGCATTAGTATTGGTTACTGAATGGAAACCCTTTTGCTATCCCGATATTGCAGCGATGAAAACGCTTATGCGTGGCCGCGCTATTTTTGATGGTCGTAATCAGTATGATCCTACGCACATACGCGATGCTGGGTTTGAGTATTATGGTATTGGTCGTTAATTAATTAAATCAGTCCTTTTGCAAAGGGGCATTGTTGCATAATTC
>DAIEGU010000011.1 GCA_027356065.1 Gammaproteobacteria bacterium | reverse complement strand
TATATCCAATTTAGCACTGCCACCGTAATAATAACCCCTTATATCAGTATCAATGAAATAGGGCATAAGCCCTTCAATACCGATACCAGGTTGCCAATAAGGAGTGACCGCTGGACGGTAAAAGTAATTGGCACCAGCTTTGATTGCCCAAAATTGCGATATCAACCGCCAATAAAAAATATCAATATCAGCGCTCTCTACTTTTCCTTTATTCATTTCAGCATCATTCATGAATAATTCAAGCTTGTTATAATCGGGACCGTATAGGCCCTTGTATGTAAGCCGCTGGGCGTTATGAAACGGATCGGCACCCGCATCTAAAAATGTAGAGAGCCACAAACCAGCATGATGGCCTATGGGATGTTTTACCAGTGAAACGTCAATCGGTCTTACTTCATCCACCCTAACAATGGGTCGATTATGATAAGCGGTTTGTTCAACAAGACGCTCTGGTTTAGCCTCGCCTTTTGTAATTTCAATTAACGTTGAATATTGAAAGACGCGCGACATGCCAGTCATCATGTGATAAAGCAGATGACAATGAAAAAACCATTGGCCGCTTGCATCGGCATCGATATCTGCAGTGACAGTAGCCCCTGGTGGAATGTCAATCGTATGCAATAAAGGATCATAAGCACCATTTCCTTTGCGTAAAATAAACCAGTGGCCATGAATATGCATAGGATGGTGCATCATTGAAGTATTCGTAAAAATAATTCGATAACGTTTGCCCGGCTCTAAAGGAATAGGTTTAGCTTTATATTCTGGCATGCCATTAATAAACCAAATGAAACGATCCATATAACCAAATAATTCCATTTTGATAACCCCATTGACTGGTTTAGATGGATCATTGGTTTTAATCGCCGCTGTGACATGTTGATACTTTGTTCCCATCGATGTCATATAAGAAGCATTGGCGGGAGAAATAGTATCGCCTATGATGGTTGGTTCTGTTGGCATATTCATAGTCATCGCATGATTCATTCTCATGCCATTCATCTGCATGTTATGCGTCATATGCGGATGTTCACCCTGTATGGTAGACATCGATGTCATAGATGTTTTTGACATTGAACCCATATCATGGGAGCTTCCTTGGCTCATTTTCATTGGATGTGAAGAACTCATATCCATATTCATAGTACTAGACATTGATTGAGGATCAGAATGAGCATTGCCATGTTGCCCCATCAACATCTCATGTGACATGGATCCCATCATCTGGCTAGATTTTTTTGTACCCATTTTCATGGGAGCCATAGGATGAGATAAAGAAGGCAATGAGCTCTGATTCATCTTACCCATCATCATCGACATCATTTCTCTTGTTACCGGTAACGGCTCAGGAAATGGCGTCACTTGCTTGTAATTAACAAATTGGTGAGGGTTAGTTGTCAAAGCACCATAAGCGGCTCCAACAGTATCCATTGATTCAGCATAAATAATATAAGGTTCATTTTTTTGTATTTTGACTAACACATCATAAGTTTCACCCGGCGCTATGGTGAAATCGCTAATGGTATAAGGTGTTACATCATTTCCTTGGATATGCACCATTTGCATGGTGGTACCTGGAATTTTCACATGAAAAATAGTACTGCCACCGGCGCCGATAAATCGTAGACGCATCACATCTCCAATTTTAACAGGAGCAGTCCAAGGGTTAGAATTGGGTTGACCATTCAATAAAAATGCATCATAGGCTACGTCGCTGATATCATAAATACTCATACGCATTTGCTGCATCATTTTGTAATCATCAAGTAAATTTTTGCGTTTCTCGGCTGAAGCTTTGTAATAATCATGAATAAATTTTGTAAGCGAAGGCTGCAATGGGAAACGGGGTGAGTAATAATCTCCTTCTTTTTTAAGATTAGCCATGATTTGCTCGGGATCCGTGTTACTCCAATCCGATAAAACAATGACGTAATCTTTTGTATAGCGATAGGTTGGCGCGTGTGGTGGGTCAATTAAAAAAGCACCATATAACCCTTGCTGTTCTTGCAGACCTGCATGCGCATGATACCAATATGTACCCGACTGCTGAAGTGTGAATCGATATTGAAACATGCCGCCTGTGGGAATCCCTTGCTGAGTCACTCCTAACACACCATCCATTTGCCAAGGAACTAACATCCCATGCCAGTGTATGGCTGTCTCTTCATCTAGCCGGTTATAAACATTAATGGTGACATGATCGCCTTCTTTAAAATGTAAGGTAGGAGCTGGAATTTGATTGTTTACTGCAATTGCCTTACGGGCCTGACCAGCAAAATAAACCGTCTTATAGCCAACCTGTAAATTAATAATATGATCATCAGCAATTGCGCTGGTCTCAAAAAATATATTTAAGCTAATTGCCAATATTAGAGCAAAATAATAACTACAACGTTTCATCTTTTAATGCTTCCTAGCGATTCTTACATCATTTAAATTAGTGCAAGATGTGACATTTTTAGTCACACATCTTCAGCGAGATTCTGGCCTTTCCTTGTGGCATCAAATCCTATTTTATAATTCTCAGAAGTTAAAAATTTTTATTATATACTATTAAGTTACAGGGTCATCCATCAGTTAATTTGAAATTTTCATAAAGGGAATGAATGACAGCGAGACGGATTTGTAATATTATTTTTCTTATTATCACAGCCCCGTAATAAAAAATGATCAAAAACAAAAAGGGTACCCTTTGCATTGATAATTCCTTTTTACCTATTAATAAATAATAACCCAGATCTGAAAAGTCTATAATAATGATCTTCATTTACAAATCGTTAGATGTAACTTCGGTGCCCGTTCTAATGCGAAAGATTTTCTCAACCGGCTGAATTGCCACGATACCATCACCTGATAAACCAGTATGAGCTGCTTCTAAAATAGCAGAAACAACTGGCTCAGTTTTTTCAGTAGAAGTAAAAATTTCAATTTTAGTGTGACCAACCGTTATGTCTCGTGAGTAAAGATTAACGTATTCACCACAACCTGTTACTTTAGAGATACTTCTGAAAACGTTAAAATTTCTTCCACTGTTCCCAAAGGATGCCAATTCCGAGGAACTGTCAGCAGTAGCGAAGAGTATATTCCATTGTCATCACATCAAAAAGTGATAGAAAGTCAGCTAAATTCGCTCAAAAATCAAGCGGCAAAACTTGATGCCAACGTCGTGGTCCTTACAGGCCATCAGACCGATTATTATTCTGATATTATTGCTTCAACAGCGGAGATAACCAAAGGAATTGATAAGCATGCAATGACGGGAAAAGCTTATCGATTTAACTCTAAAATCTAGTATTAATTTTGTTTCAAGGAAGATGAAAACCATGGCAGGACACCGTGAAAAAGGAATCGTTAAATGGTTTAATGACACTAAAGGATTTGGTTTTATTCAGCGAAATAAAGGAGAAGATGTATTCGTGCATTTCCGTGCCATCAATGGAAATGGGCGTCGTTCTTTAAAAGAAGGACAACATGTTGAGTTTATTGTTGCGAAAGGACAAAAAGGGTTTCAAGCTGAAGATGTGGTCATTGTTGATAAACAATAGTAATTGTATGGCTATCAAACAGGTTGCAAATTAATATTGCGATAGACTGCGAATAATTCAAACATGTAAATGTTCCGAGTTGATTTGAAATAGAATATCAGATTTGGCTAAACCCCATGAAAATTCTTTGTTATATTATTTATGTTTATGTCTATGATGAATATCTGGATAGTGATGATGTGAATGAGTAAATGGTTCGTGTTGGTGAGGATGAGTATGAGGTTCTTTTCCATCCCAAGGAGTATCATGTTGATGTTGATGATGTTCATCATGAATATGGGAATGATTGTGAAATAGTGCTTCGTGTGTATGAGTATGATCGTGATGTTCAGTAAGATGAATCCATACACCAATGCCCATTAACAATGCTGCAATCCAAAATAGTAATGATGTTGATTCATGGAGGAAAATAATAGCAATAGCTGCACCAATGAAAGGTGCCGTTGAAAAATAAGCACCCGTTCTAGCCGTTCCAAGTCCACGTAATGCTAAAATAAATAATACAAGACTGACACCGTAACCAAGAAAACCAACTAATAATGCATAATTAATGTTTGACCACGCTGGAAATGTTAATCCGATTGCCAATGCCAAGCTAACATTTACTATTCCTGCTACCAAGCCTTTACTTCCAGCAATAAATAATGAATCTGATGAGGATATTTTTCGCGTCAAATTATTATCTACCGCCCAACACAAACACGCTATTGCAATCGCTATAGATCCAACCCAATTCGTTGATAGTGTTTGTTTTGACCATGACAATATTACTCCACCCGCAACGATCAGAAACATTCCAAATGCGATTCGCCGATCGGTGTGTTCTTTAAAAAAAATCCAAGCAAATACAGCAGTCAACACGGATTCAAGATTCAAAAGAAGAGAAGCGGTAGCAGCCCTTGTGTGGACCAGACCAATCATTAAAAAAATGGGGGCAAGAACACCTCCAAAAATAATAGCTCCTAATAACCATTGCCATTCATCTTTTGAAAGACCTGAATACCAATTTTTATCTCTTATTAATTTAGCTAATCCTAAGCCAATGCCACTACCCAAATACAGTAATCCAGCAAGTAAAATGGGTGATATCGTACCAACCAGTTGTTTAGCAAATGGCGTGCTTGCGCCAAAGAGAAAAGCGGCGAATAATGCAGCAAAAGTGGCCGATGACGAGTGTAATTTAGACATAATATTATCCATGAAGCACAACTAAACTTTTAATAATATTGACCAGAAAAGACATTTATTACAACCAGCCATTCTGAAGATCCCATATTTAAAATATAAACCGTACACTTGGCTATAAGGTCAAGTTCTTTAAATGTAAAACCTATTTTGTTTTGTCGCTGGCATCTGGCGTTAAAATCATTTTTGCGGCGTTTTCTTGAAATCGTTGTCCTTCCTCAATGTATCCCAGTACGGTCCCTTCGTGTCGCCAACGACCATGGCGCATGATGGATACAAATGGTACCCCTTTTCTGCTGGCGGTCGTCGCAAACCCGCGACGCAAACTGTGACTACTGAACTTTTCAGCATTAGCTAAGTTACAACGGGTCCAGCTAAAGAACCCCCAAAAGTGCTCAATCTGAGTTAAGCCGCCTTCCAAAAGTACTGTCGAAGGTGTATTTCAACAATTTTAGCCATTTCCCCAACATCAATATTTCCTGTGCTTTTCTGAAAACTGTATCGT
>DAIEGU010000168.1 GCA_027356065.1 Gammaproteobacteria bacterium | reverse complement strand
TAATGCAACAATGGTTTCAGCACCGGAATTATTTAATTGATAGCTTAATTCATCACTTGTATAAAGAGGATTCACGTTAACAACAATAACACCCGCTCGTAATGCGCCAACCATAACAATAGGATATTGCAAAAGGTTAGGTAACATAATTGCAAGTCTATCGCCTTTTTTTAACTTTAACTCTTGTTGGAGATAAGCAGCAAATTGACGACTATATTTATCAAGCTCGTTAAATGTAAGCGTTACGCCAAAATTATAAAATGCAGGTAAATTTTGATGTCTCTGACAACTCTGATCAAACACGTCTACCAGTGATTGATATGCATCCGGATTAATTTCAGCAGGTACGCCCGGCGGATAGCTTTTCAGCCAAATTTTTTCCACGCTAGTTTCTTCCTTTTGGTATTGCTTCAATAACATCAAAATTTTATCCATCAATTAAATTCTGGGTCCTGCGTATACGCAGGACAACGAATTATCGGGACGGCCGGATTTGAACCGGCGACCACTTGCCCCCCAGACAAGTGCGCTACCAGGCTGCGCCACGCCCCGCAACAGGAAAGTAAAACTAAATAAAAACAATCAAACTGGTCATTTCAGTTTTGCTTGATAACAAACGCAGGATTGATTTGCAATGAATATCAACAGACCTTAATGACTTATTGTTGTTTCAGCTTGCAGATTTTGCAAAACAGTTTCGAGATCTGCAATAATTTTTTTCACCACAGAATTGGTTTTTATTGATTGACTGGGTGATTCAGTGGTGCTAGCCAATTGAGCGCGCGCACCATCGATTGTAAATCCATTTTCATATAATAATTTTTTAATTTGTCTTACTAATAAAATATCTTGTTGTTGATAATACCGTCTGCCTTTGCGTTTAACAGGTTTTAATTGAGAAAATTCTTGTTCCCAATATCTCAATACATATGCTTTAACCGCACAAAGGTCGCTGACTTCACTAATAGTAAAATAAAGCTTATCAGGAATAGCGGGCAAACTAGCAGAAACTTTTTTATGCTTATTTGTTTTCTTCTTCAACGGCTTGTCCTTGAACGACTTCTTTTCCTGCATGCTTTTCTACACGTGCTTTTAACTTTTGTCCAGTATGGAATGTTACAACTCGTCGTGCCGTAACAGGAACTTCTTCACCAGTGCGTGGATTGCGGCCTGGACGTTCTTTCTTGTCATGTAATGTGAAATTGCCAAAACCTGAAATTTTAACTTGCTGACCTTTAATTAACGAATCGCTGATATATTGAAAAAACAGTTCAACGATTTCTTTTGCTTCCCTATTTGTTAAACCAATTTCTTCATCTAAGTATTTTGCAAGATCCGCTTTGGTTAACGTCATGTCAGCTCCTTAATTCTGCTCCTAATGTTCCCTTTAACGCATTAATGACCTTGTTCATCAATTCAGCTACTTCATCGTCTACTAGGGTACGCGTTGGATGCTGCAAAATCAAAGCTAACGCGATACTCTTTAAACCTGACGAAATTCCTTTTCCTTGATAAACGTCAAAAATAAAAACGCCTTTTAACCAATCACCTGCAACAGTCTTTATTGTATCTCGAATATCTTTCGATGGTACAGTCTGATTTACCAATAAGGCAAGGTCACGACGAATTTCCGGAAATCGAGATATCTCTTGAAATCGATGCAGCGGCGCTTGCTTCAACATGCTTAAATCAAGCTCAAACACAAAAACATTGGTTGGTAAGTCTAATTTTTGCACAATAGTTGGGTGAAGCCTTCCTATTAAACCAATTTTGCGACTTTTATGGTATATACCAGCTGTCTGGCCTGGATGTAACGCAGCATGCGTATTGGGTAAAAAATCTAATTCAGACATAGGGTAAAATAAGCTTAGGGTATTTTCCAAATGGCCTTTTAAATCATAAAAATCTGTTTCCTGTGAAACTTGTCCCCATTGTTCAGCTTGAGCAAGCCCGGTTAGCAAACCGCCTACTTTTGTCAGCTGTTCTAATTTATCCCCTCGCACCGTAAAGCACGTGCCAATTTCAAATAAACGCACGCGATGCTGCTGCCGACTTTTGTTATATAACAATGTGTTAATAAAACCTGGCCATAAATTTGTACGCATCACCGTCATATCAGCCGTGATGGGATTAATTAATTGACGCGGTGCTTGCTGTGGATCAAGCAATGCTTGTAATTGTTTATCAACAAAACTGTAGGAAATAATTTCGTTGAAACCTTGGTCCTTTAGCGTTTGACGTAAATCATACCAGTCATGGCTTTCTTCTATCTGCTTCTTGACGTACAGCTCGCCTTTGAATGAATGCGTGGGAATTTTGTCATAGCCATAAATTCTCGCAATTTCTTCTACTACATCTTCAGATAAAACCATATCTGAGCGATAAGGTGGAACAGTTACTAACCAATTTTCTCTTTCTTTTTTGTATTTAAATTTTAACGCGGCAAAAATCTTTTCTATTTCGGATTCAGAAATATCTATCCCTAAAATTTGCGTTATCTTTTTCGCCGGAAGAGCAATAATCATTTCTTTCGATAAATATTCAATACTCTTCTCTTCAATAACTTCACCTGGCTCGCCGCCAGCGATTTCTAAAATTAACTGTGTTGCGCGTTCAATTGCCTGGCGTTGAATAGTTGGATCAATGCCGCGTTCAAAACGATAAGATGAATCTGAGTTGAGATTGTAAAATTGTCTCTGCCTAGCAATTATTTTTGGCGAAAAATACGCACTTTCCAAAAAGATATCAGTCGTATTTAAAGTAACACTTGAATCTAACCCACCCATTACGCCAGCAATTGCCAAAGGTTTTTCATTATCTGCGATTACTAATGTTTCGCCATCCAGTGTTTGACTACTGCCATCAAGTAAATCAATTTTTTCACCTTGTTTAGATTGGCGAACAATAATGTTTTTCTTAATCGTATTTAAATCGAACGCATGCATAGGCTGACCGAGCTCAAGCATCACATAATTTGTGACATCAACGATAGGACTAATTGATCGCACACCACTTCGGCGCAAACGTTCTTTTAACCATGTTGGTGTTGATGCATCTGCTTTAACATTGCGAACCACGCGCCCAACATAACGCGGACAACCTACTTTATCTTCAACAGTAACAGACAGTTTATCTTTATTGACTGCTTTCACTTCATGGCAAGAAACTTCATGTAATGGCGCACCGGTTAAAGTTGAAATTTCACGCGCAATGCCTTTCACGCTCAAACAATCTCCACGATTGGGTGTAATGGATATATCAATCGTGTAATCTTCTAATTGTAAATACGACCATAACTCTTTTGCGATGGGCGCATCAGTTGCAAGTTCTAAAATGCCTTGGCTTTCTTCTGCTAATCCTAATTCGCTTGCTGAACACAACATGCCTGATGAAGAGACACCACGAATAGACGTTTGTTTGATGACAAAATGATTAGGTAATTCTGCGCCTACTGTTGCAACCGCTACTTTCAAACCAACTCGTGCATTGGCAGCACCACAAACAATTTGTAATGGACTTTCTTTTCCAATGTCTACTTCACAAATTTGTAACTTATCCGCTTCCGGGTGCTTTTCTGCTTTCAAGATTTTGCCAATTACAACACCTATAAATTTATGTGCGACAGGTGCAAGCTCTTCAACTTCAAGCCCAGCCATTGTTAATTTATGACATAATTCTTCGCGAGTTAAAGGTGAATTAAGCTCATCAAGCTTGACCCATTCGTGTAACCATGATTCGCTACATTTCATAGAAGTTTTCTTTTGTTAAATGTTGAAATTGCATCATCGCAAGTCGCGTGGCAATCCATACGGGCATACGATGACCAATTATGAACTAAATTGTTTAAGAAACCGTAAATCGTTTTCAAATAACGATCGTAAGTCAGAAATACCGTATTTTAGCAATGTCAATCTATCAATACCGACACCAAATGCAAAGCCACGATATTTCTCACTATCAATACCTACGTCATTTAATACATTCGGGTGGACCATGCCACATCCTAATACTTCCAGCCAACCGCCATTTTTACAAATACGGCAACCTTTTCCACCACAATTTAAACAAGCCATATCTACTTCAGCAGAAGGCTCTGTAAAAGGAAAATAAGATGGTCTAAATCGTATAGGTGCATCGGTTTCAAAAAATTCATGAAGAAATTGCTTCAGTAGTCCTTTTAAGTCCGCAAAAGTAACTGAGTCATCGACAACTAAGCACTCCATTTGATGAAACATGGGCGTATGAGTTAAGTCAAAATCACGTCTATATACCCGACCCATCGCAACCATACGTAATGGTGGTGTCATTTTTTTCATTGCATGAATTTGTACCGGCGACATTTGGCTACGCAGCAATAACCCATCACCAAAATAAAACGTATCTTGCATTGCACGCGCTGGATGTAAAGGCGGTACATTTAAGGCAGTAAAATTGTAATAATCTTCTTCAATTTCTGGGCCTTCCATAAACACAAAACCCATTTTAGAAAAGATATGCTTTAATTCATTAAACGTTTTTGTGATTGGATGAATACTTCCAACATTCAACAATCGGCCAGGTAAAGTGACATCAATTGCTTCTGAAACAAGCTGATCTTCAATTAATTTATTGATCAATACTGTATTGCGCTCTTCAATCAATGCCTGGATTTTTTCTTTTACTACATTGATTTTTTGACCAGCGACGGGACGTTCTTCAGGAGGAAGTTGGCCTAACGTTTTTAGATATTCTGTTAATTGCCCTTTCTTACCTAGGTATTGAACACGGTAATTATCTAGCGACTTGAGATCAGTTGCTTGTGATATGCTGAATTCAGCATGTTTTAGGATTTCTTCTAAAGCTTGCATGCAAAGATACATTCCCTTCAAAAGAAAAAGGCAGATTAGGTAAACTAATCCACCTTCGGAGACTTAGGCAGCAGCAGATAAAGTTGCTTTTACTTGTTCAACTAAAGCAGTAAATGCAGCTTTATCATGAACAGCGATATCAGCAAGAACTTTACGATCAACATTGATACCAGCTTTCTTTAATCCATTCATGAATACACTATAAGTCATATCATGCGCCCGAGCAGCAGCATTTACACGAATAATCCACAGTGCACGAAATTCGCGTTTTCTCTGGCGACGATCACGATACGCATATTGAGCAGCTTTAATAACAGCTTGCTTGGCAACACGGTAAACGCGGCTGCGAGCACCATAATAACCTTTAGCTTTAGCAAGAACTTTTTTATGTTTAGCTCTCGCCGTTACACCACGTTTAACTCTTGGCATCTCTATTTCCTCTTACTTTAAAGTCTAATCTACAAAGTAGATCTTTTAGGCATGCGGTAACATTTGCTCAACTCGACCCGTGTCTTCATCACGCACAATAAAGCCTGCACGTGCATGACGTTTCATCTTGGTCGTTTTGCAAGTCATTTGGTGACGGCGTTTTGCACCGCTGCATTTAAATCCACCAGCAGTTTTACGAAATCGTTTCGCTGCACCGCGATTAGATTTCAATTTAACTGTTTTTTTACCTTTGTAAGCTCTTGGCATTTCTCACTCCAACCTATAGCAAAATGTTTTTAAAAACCTGAATCCCGCGCTCCGCAACAAGTGCGGCGCAGCAGGATGACAAACTATTTATTTCTTTTTCGGGCCTAATACCATGACGATTTGTCGGCCTTCAAATTTCGGATGCTGCTCCACAACACTATAGTCAGCTAATTCCGTAATCATTCTTTCCAATAATTGCATACCTAGTTCAGGATGCGACATTTCACGTCCACGGAAGCGTACTGTCACCTTAGCCTTATCGCCATTCTCCAAAAACTTTTGGATATTACGAATTTTAACTTGATAATCAGCCTCTTCAGTCCCTGGGCGTATTTTAATTTCTTTAATCTGTATCTGCTTTTGCTTCTTTTTAGCTGCAGCTTTACGTTTACTCAACTGGAACTTATATTTGCCGTAATCCATAATACGACAAACTGGAGGTTTAGCCTCAGGAGAAACTTCGACCAAATCTAGGCCAGAATCTTCGGTTATTTTTCTCGCTTCATGAATTGACACGACGCCATGTTGATGGCCATCTGCATCAATTAAACGAACCTCATGAGATCTAATCTCTTCATTAACCCGAGGTTTTTTTTCAGTACTAATCCTTACATCCTCCTATTCAATTCGACCGCGCTGCGCCACAGCAGTATTAAGCAGTTCAATAAACTGATTAATTGGCATTACGCCTAAATCGGCACCATCTTGTGTTCTGACAGAGATTGTTTGAGATTCTACTTCTCTATCCCCAATTACTAGCAGGTAAGGAACATGTTCAATAGTATGCTCGCGGATTTTAAAGCCGATCTTCTCATTTCTCAAGTCCGATTTTACTCTAACCCCATGTTTTTTCAATTCCAGGGCCATTTTTTCTGCATATTCGGCCTGTTTATCGGTGATGTTCATAATAACAGCTTGTGTTGGTGCAAGCCAGACCGGTAATTTGCCGGCATAATGCTCCAACAAAATCCCCATAAACCGTTCCAATGAACCCAAAATAGCTCTATGCAACATAGCTGGGACCTTCTTACTACCATCTTCAGTAATATAATAAGCATCCAAACGAGCCGGCATATTGTAATCGAGCTGTAAAGTTCCGCATTGCCACATACGTCCTAAGCAATCCTTAAGATGAAATTCAATCTTAGGGCCATAAAAGCTTCCTTCGCCGGGGTGTACTTCGAATGGCAGACCTACTGCTTTTAATGCTTCTGCAAGGGCATGCTCAGTATTGTCCCACAATTCATCACTGCCCATACGTTTTTCAGGGCGAGTAGCAAGCTTCACGATGACATCATTAAAACCAAAATCTTTATAAACTTCTAATAACAATTTAATAAAATTTACCGATTCTTCTTGGACCTGACTATCTGTACAGAATATATGAGCATCATCTTGAGTTAATTGACGAACACGCATTAATCCATGCATAGCACCGGTCATTTCATTGCGATGGACACATCCAAATTCAGCAAGACGAAGTGGTAGATCACGGTAACTCTTTAGTCCTTGCTTAAATACTTGTACGTGGCAAGGACAATTCATAGGCTTGATTGCATATTGATGATCATCAGTTTTTATAGAAAACATTTCTTCATGAAACATGGCCCAATGGCCTGATTTTTCCCATAATGAAACATCGACAATCTGTGGAGTAACAATTTCACCATAACCCTGCTCAGCAATTTTAGTACTGATGTAATCTTTAATAGCTCGATAAATCGCCCAACCATTTGGGTGCCAAAAAATCATGCCGGGCGCTTCTTCCTGCATATGAAAAAGATCCATCGCTTTAGCTAACTTGCGATGATCACGTTTTTCAGCTTCTTCTAGATTTTTTAAATATTCATCTAATGATTTCTTGTCTTTCCATGCGGTGCCATAAATACGCTGTAACATGGCATTTTGAGAGTTACCACGCCAATAAGCACCTGACACTTTAGTCAACTTAAATGCTTTCAACATGCCTGTACTTGGAACGTGCGGGCCGCGGCATAAATCAGCAAAATCATCTTGTTGATAAATCGTTAGTGTTTCATCAGCAGGAATATCTTGTATTATTTGAACTTTGTAATCTTCGCCAATGTGCTTGAAGAAAGTAATTGCATCATCGCGGCTCACGACTTTTCGTGAAACCTGGTAATTCTTTTCTGCTAACTCTCGCATTTTAGCTTCGATGCTTTCTAAATCTTCGGTTGTAAATGCGCGATCAAAAGCAAAATCATAATAAAAGCCATTTTCAATTACAGGGCCAATCGTAACTTGCGCTGATGGAAATAAAGATTTCACCGCATGTGCAAGCAAATGCGCAGTTGAATGCCGAATGACTTCTATCCCTTCTGGATCACGGTCCGTGATAATACGAACATGTGCATCTGCATCTATCGAATAAAAAGTATCGACCAATTGATCATTTACTTTTCCTGCGATAGCAGCTTTTGCTAATCCGCTGCCAATACTTGCAGCAACTTCTGCCACAGTTACGGGTGCATCAAATTTCTTTTGGGTTCCATCTGGTAATGTGATCATTGGCATACGTTCATCACTTTAAAAAACGTATATTACGCCAGACCATGCGGGGGCTAGCGTAACATAGTTGAATAACAATACTTTGCATATCTGCAAAGAACCATATCTGGTAGGCACGAGTGGGATCGAACCACCGACCACCACCATGTCAAGGTGGTGCTCTACCACTGAGCTACGTGCCTGTAATTCGGGTGGTAAAGATACCTTGTTGACTATCAAGAAGCAAGGTGTTGTATGCGAAAAATTCCTTACTACTCAGATACTCACATCAATTACTGACAAGCAGAATTTATCTGGCCTCATCAGACTATAGTTTTTGTTAATCCATCTCATTTAAAAAATTAACTATGCATTTTGTTTGCTTTCATGTCTGATAGCTTTTTTAAACTAGGATTATTCAACATCATGAAGAAGATTATTTACTTATTTACCTATTTATTTTTGTTTTGCTACCAAGCCTTTGCCATGGACTCAACACAAATGGCTATTTCATATACTGATATTGGCTCAGGCACACCTCTCATTCTTATTCATGCATTTCCTGCCGATCAAACATTATGGACACCACAATTAGATCTGAAACAAAACTTTCGAGTCATCACCATAGATTTAGCCGGTTTTGGGCAAGCAAAACAAACAAATGGTGATGCAGTCACCATGCAAACATATGCAGAACAAGTAAAAAATTTAATGGATAAATTACATATAGAAAAAGCAATTATTGGCGGTGAATCGATGGGAGGTTATGTATCACTTGCTTTTCTTCAGCAATATTCTGATCGTGTTCTTGGGCTTATTTTATCGGATACACAATCTATTGCTGATAGTAATGAAGCAAAAGCAAAACGTGAAGCTGCTGCACAAAATGTGTTAGCAAATGGACCTACACAATTAGTAAATGATTTCTTACCTAAAGCATTATCAGCAAATGCATCAGAAGAAACACGAAATTATTTGCATAGCTTATTTGAAAAGCAATCATCTACAGCAATTGCTTCAGCGTTACGTGGCATGGCATTGCGATCTGACACAAGCACTATACTTAGCAATACCACTTTACCGGTGTTAATCATTACTGGCGATCAAGACGTAGTCATCTCATCGCAACAAAGTAAAAATATGCAAGCTATAACAAAAAATAGCAAACTAGTGATCATTGCAAATGCAGGACATTTATCTAGTCTCGAGCAGCCGCAAGCATGGAACAAAGCTGTTGTTGAAATGTTTGCAGAAAGTAAATATAAAGCTTAGCGATCCATATTGTTCTTGGCATAACTATGTTATGCCAAGAAATAAAATTTACTTTTTTATTGCGGTGATAGTGAAATTGATTTTTACATCATCCTGCACTTCATCGGTGCTTGCCCACTCACCAGCACCTACTCCAAATGCAGTTCGTTTTATTGATGTGCTTCCTTTTACACTCGCTTTAGTTTTTGATAATTCTTCACCAGTAAAAACAACTTTAACCGGTAATGTTTTATCGCGGATAGTAAGATTACCATTCGCTTCAAACGTATTTTGTCCGGTCTTAGTAAATTGGCTAGCTTGGAAGGTCGCTTCAGGAAATAATTTAACATCGAACCAATCAGGCGTTAAAAGTGTTGATGTAAAATCAGCATATGATGTTGAAACAGAATTCGTATCAATCACAATTTTAATTTTGCTTTCATTCAGCTGATTTGGATCAAAAGCAATTGATCCAGAAAATTTTTTAAATTGTCCTGATATAGGAGCATTATTTTGTGTGCCGGTAAAAGTAATATTACTTTCACTTGGAACAATTTGCCATTCAGGTACAGCTGCTTTAGCAATTAAAGGCATAAATAATACCGCTAAAACAAGAACACCTATGCTTTTACGCAAGCGAGAATAAATCATGGCCACAACATCCTCCTTAAAACGTTATCTTTGTTTATATAGTGATGCTTAAGTGAAGCACTAACATGAAGCACAATGGTGACAATCAAAAGATAGCCTAGCCATTTATGCGTTTCCGTTAATGTTATTCTCAAACTTTCATTGGGAGAAACGAGATCTGGCAACAGAAATAATCCAAAGAAAGAAACTGGAAATCCTGCGGCAGAAGACATCATCCATCCAGTAATTGGCATCGCAAACATAAAAATATAAAAAGCGTAATGAACAGCGAGAGCACCTAGTCTTTCCAAAACAGGAAGAAAATCAAGCGTTGGTACCATACTCGAAAAACGCCAAACAATGCGTAAAAAAGCTAGCGCCAATACGATGGCACCGAATTCTTTATGCCATCGATAGAATTTCAACTTCTCTGGACTGACAGGAAGCCCGACCATATAGAGACCCAAGATCAAAAGTCCTATCATGAGAATTGCCGTAATCCAGTGAAGAGAAATAGTTACTAAACCATAACGATTTTGTGTATTTCGTATTAACATGGCTTATCCCTGTTTATCGTCTTTATACGCCTCTACCTCAATATTAATTTTTACGTCATCGCCTACGGCGGGTAACAATGTATTCATACCAAAATCTGAACGTTTCAATGTGGTATTTCCACTGAAACCTGCCGTCATTTTGTTTGTAATAGGGTTGATACCTGCGTGATTAAATTTCACATTCAATGTGACAGGCTTAGATACACCATGAAGAGTAAGCATACCTGTTACTTTAGCTGTATCTTTTCCTGTTACGACTACCTTGTTACTAACAAAAGTAGCCATTGGAAATTGTTGTACATCAAAGAACAGTTTACCTTTAAGATGCTGATCCAATTCAGGAAGACCAGTCACTATATTACCCACAGGAATAGTTACATCCACTTTAGTATCTTGTGGCTTATCTTTATCTAAGGTCAAAGTCCCTTCTGCATACCACTTACCTGATTGCGTTGTAAAATCAAGATGCTTGATATACCAAATAACGTAACTATGCATAGGATCAAGTTTATATGTTTCTGCTGCTTGCGCTGACAAACTAAATGACATTAAGACTGAAAGAATAAAAAACCAAAAATATCGTATCATAAATAAATGCTCCTATTTTTTTTGATCATCTGATTTTGGTTTAAGACTTCCACCAACAATTTTTTCACAAAGACCTTTTGGTACAAGAAGAAAAGCATTTGGTTGAGCATCTTTTGTCGATGTTCCTGCACAAGATTGCTTTGCAATAGCACAATCATTCAAACCTGCTTTAACAATTCCATAACATTTTTCACTCTTTTCATCATCTGCTATCGCATTTGTTGATGTAACAATAGTGCTTGCAAGAGATAGGGCAAAAAAAGCTTTTATTGCTGATTTGACTAACTCATCCTTGTTTTTCATCATCTACTCTCCTTTAAGTTTTACTTTTGTTATTAATCCTTGTGATATCCATGATTTCAATAAAGACGCGGCACGCAGAGCAGCTTCATCTTCATCAATCCATTGACATAAACCTTCGCATATTTCACTAAACGTACCACCATTTCGCATGGCGTCTATTGCCCAAGCTTCATCATTGCTTAGTGAACAAAATTGACTAGCAAATTCTCTACGCCACAACACCCATTCAACAGGATGTAAATTGTGCACTGGCTCAGGAGGCGTGTTTTCATCAGATAGAGCTTGCCAGATTTGAATAATATTCCATGAGAAAGATAAGCGATGAACAGCAGGATGCATTTGCAATTGCATATTTATCCATGCATCAGGCGGAATACTGGCCATTTCTTCTATCTGCAAAATATTGTCATCGATTGCATCAAAAGCAAGTGTTAATGTCCATTCAAATTGAGCAAGCTCAGCTAAGTAAGGATATTCCTTATAAGAAGAATGGTTACTTAAAAAATTAGCCAAGCAATCACCGAACCAACGAATAGAACGAAAAGTTGAAGGACAAGTTTTAAGATAGGCTTCTCCTAATTCTTCAAATTGATCATCACCTACATACATATGTAGTATAGGATAATTTGCAGCAAGCGCTTCAATCAAACGTATACGATAAGCATTGCCATAAATGCCTAAACGTATTTCTGCTGGAACTTTATCCGTATTAATAATGCAGTTTTGAAATTGTAAATTTGAATCTAATAAATAGTTTTGAAATTGATTTTGTAATTGGCTTAATGCCTTCATGCTGCAACTTCCATAGTTTTTGCAATTTTACGCGCACGATCCAACTCGGATAACAAGACAGATAAAGATGGAATATTGTCATCACGTTCTATCATAGTTGAAACAAGTCCTACTTTGCGTATTGTAGCTGCATACAAATCCCACACAGGATCAACAATGGCATCATCATGTGTATCAATGATGTAATCACCCATATTGGAGTGGCCTGCCAAATGGATTTGGTAAATTCTTTCAGGCGGAATTGCAGCAATATAATCTAAAGGATTAAATTCGTGATTGACACTACTAACATAAATATTGTTAACATCAAGCAATATAAGACAATCAGCTCGCTCACTAATTTCTTTTAAAAAATCCCACTCTGTGAGGCTTGATTCGTTATAGGTTAAATAACTTGAAACATTTTCAATAAGAATTTGCTGGTTTAAAAAATCTTGTACTTGTTTAATTCGATCAGCCACGTGAATAATTGCTTCCTCAGTATAAGGTAAAGGCAATAAATCATGTGTATTTTTTCCTTGTATACCTGTCCAGCATAAATGATCTGAAATCCACTTTGGTCTAACACGATTTGCCAGATTTTTAACTTGGCTTAAATATTCCCAATCGATTGGATCAGTGCTTCCTATCGATAAAGAAACACCATGCATGACTATGGGATAATGTTCAGCAATTTGATCAAGAAAATATAGCGGCTTACCGCCAGCAACAAGATAGTTTTCAGTAAGGATTTCAAACCAATCAATCAGCGGTTTATCTTCAAGAATAGTAGCGTAGTGATCAGTACGTAAGCCTAATCCAAAACCTAAGTAAGGTTTATTTTGCATAGTGGAGACACCAGAGAAAGAAAAAGGGTGGGTCTTAGAGACCCACCCTTTTTATATAAAGATATTATGATGTTGGCTCTTCCATACTGCCGCCTTTTTTCTGGCATTTTGCAGCGGATTTCATCATGAATCCTTGACCTTTGCAGCTGTTTTGACCTTTACAAGCATTTTTAGCAGTTTTACATTTGCCTTGTCCTTTACAGCTATTTATGCCGTAACATTTTACTTCTTTTGCTTGCGCTACCGTTGACGCGATGGGTGCGGTCACAAAAGCGATAGCTGCTGCTGTAGCAATTGTTAAACCTAACATCTTACTCTTACTTTTCATACGCTACTCCTTTAGCAATGGCCATTAAATTAAATAGATTTACATCTTAAGACAGTCCATTCTAGCACATAGATATTAATAATTTACAGTGAATAATTCTAGATCATCGACCTAATGCATTCGTTCTAATTTGATGGATTAAATCACGTAAATTTGCCGCTTCTTCAAACTCCAAATTATGAGCATGCTCAAACATTTGATTTTCAAGTTTTGTAATTTTGACTGCCAATTGTTCAGATGTAAGCTTACTATAATCCAAGTCTTTATCAGAAATCTTTGCTTTGGGAAACAAACGTCCGCGCACACTATTTTCTCCATAAGCACCTTCCATCACATTATGTACTGCTTTTTTCACACTACGCGGAGTAATGTTATTTTTCTCATTATAAAGTTTTTGCTTTTCTCGACGCCGCGTTGTTTCTTGAATAGCACGCTGCATAGATCCCGTCATTTTGTCCGCGTACAAAATAGCCTTGCCATTGAAGTTACGCGCAACACGTCCTATTGTTTGAATAAGTGCAGTTTCTGAGCGTAAAAATCCTTCTTTATCCGCATCAAGAATAGCTACTAGTGATACCTCAGGAATATCCAATCCTTCACGTAAAAGATTAATACCGACTAACACATCAAACATTCCTAATCGCAAATTACGAATGATTTCAACTCGCTCAATCGTATCAATATCAGAATGCACATACCGTACACGTACATTATGTTCTTCTAAATATTCCGTTAAATCTTCTGCCATACGTTTAGTCAATGTTGTAACTAATACACGTTCACCAAGTTGAGTGCGTTTATTAATCTCGGAAAGTAAATCATCAACTTGTGTACCAGCTGGTCGTATTTCAACTTCTGGATCTAATAATCCTGTTGGACGCACAACTTGTTCAGCTACCGTATCTGATTGCTTAAGCTCATATTGACTAGGTGTTGCTGAGACATACACCGTTTGTGGTGCACGAACCTCAAATTCATCGAAACGTAACGGTCTATTATCTAACGCTGAAGGTAAACGAAAACCATATTCAACCAATGTTTCTTTACGTGAACGATCACCGCGATACATACCATTTAATTGCGGGACCGTAACGTGTGATTCATCGATCACAAGTAATGCGTCTTTAGGTAGATAATCAAATAATGTTGGCGGCGGATCACCTGGTGCACGACCTGATAAATAGCGCGAATAATTTTCTATACCTTGGCAATAGCCTAACTCTTGCATAAGTTCTAAATCATAAATCGTACGCTGTTCAAGACGCTGCGCTTCAACTAATTTGTTTAATTTGTGCAGCTCTTCCAGTCGCACGCGCAAATCAATTCGAATTTGATCAATTGCTTTTACCACCGTATCACGCTGAGTGACATAGTGAGATTTAGGATAAATCGTCAATCGCGGAACTCGTCGTAAAACTTCACCTGTTAATGGATCAAAATAAGCAAGGCTCTCAATCTCATCACCAAATAATTCTATGCGCACAGCTTCGCTATCTGATTCAGCCGGATAAACATCAATAACATCACCTCGTACGCGATAAGTCGCGCGATGCAAATCAACATCATTACGTGTGTATTGCAATTCTGCCAAACGACGCAAAATATGGCGCTGATCTACTTTATCGCCACGATCAAGATGCATCACCATACTTAAATACATACGTGGATCACCCAAACCATAAATAGCAGAAACTGTGGCAACAATAATGGCGTCACGACGCTCCAGCAACGCTTTTGTCGCTGAAAGACGCATTTGTTCTATATGCTCATTGATAGAAGCATCTTTAGCAATATACGTATCTGAAGATGGAACATAGGCTTCTGGTTGGTAATAATCATAATAAGAAACAAAATATTCCACGGCATTTTTCGGGAAAAACTCTTTCATTTCACCATATAATTGTGCTGCCAATGTTTTATTGGGCGCCAAAATAATGGTAGGACGCTGAATAGCTGTAATGACGTTTGCCATTGTAAATGTCTTGCCGGAACCTGTAACACCCAATAAGGTTTGATATACCAAACCATTATTAATACCTTCAACTAATTGTCTAATAGCATTAGGTTGATCACCTGAGGGCTGGAACTCAGCATGTAATTCAAAGAGTTGTGACATGTATTATTCCAAAAAGAAACTTAACGATTATAATAATGGATGTAGTAAATTTAAGTGTTAATAATAACATATGCTGTCAAGCCCCTACTATTCTAAAAGACAGCCATAACTGAATTCATTATAATTTGCATCAAATCAAATTCATGAGGAAGACAATGACACCGTCAAGAAGTGCTACCAACCCAAAAAGTGATGAAGCCATGACAAAAAAAACTATTGAATTAGCAGAACGAGTCAAACGCATTAAACCCTCCCCCACTCTTGCTGTCGCTGCACGAGCAGAAGAATTGCAAGCAGCAGGCAAGAACATTATTAGCATGAGCATAGGGGAACCAGATTTTGATACCCCAGACTTTATAAAAGAAGCAGCCATAAAAGCCATACGCGATGGACATACAAAATATACTGCGGTTGATGGAATCAAACCTTTAAGACAAGCCATTGTTGAAAAATTCAAACGTGAAAATAATCTTAACTTCGAGTTAAACCAAATTTTGGTTTCTTGTGGGGCGAAACATAGCTTGTTTAATTTGTTTTCGGCTCTCTTAAATCCAGGTGATGAAGTACTTATTCCAACTCCTTATTGGGTTTCTTATCCAGACATGGTTTTACTAGCAGATGGAAAACCCGTATTCATTGAAACGCGTTTTGAAGATCATTTCAAACTAAGCCCAGCGCAACTTGAAGCTGCTATTACGCCTAAAACAAAACTGCTCATTATTGGCAGCCCATCTAATCCATCAGGTCTTGCTTATTCTGCTGATGAATTAAAATTATTGGCTGAAGTGCTTTTGCGTCATCCGCAAGTCATTGTTGCGAGTGATGAAATTTACGAACGCAACATATGGAACCATCTTCCTTTTCAAAATATTTTAAATGTGTGCCCAGAGTTACATGATCGTTGTTTCATTATAAATGGTGTTTCAAAAACTTATGCGATGACTGGTTGGCGCATTGGATACACAGCAGGGCCTGCGAGTGTCATTGCCGCCATGAAAAAAGCACAATCGCAAAGCACGTCAAGCCCAACGTCGATCTCGCAATATGCAGCACTCGCAGCTTTAACAGGTGATCAAAGTTGTGTGACAGAAATGACACGCGCATACAAAGAACGCCATGATTTTGTCATCGGTGAATTACAAAAAATGCCTGGTATTAAATGCATTCCATCTGATGGAACATTTTATACATTTCCATCTATTGCAGGACTTTTAAACCGCAAACCAGACATTACCAATGATTTGCAATTTGCAGAATATCTTTTAAATGAAGCTGAACTCGCTGTTATTCCAGGATCTGCTTTTGGCACGCCAGGACATATTCGCCTGTGCTATACCACCAGCATGAAAAATTTGGTGATAGCAATGGAAAGACTACATAAAGCTGTTGCAAAAATCGTGGAGTGATTAACACGTCATTGCTACCCATTCGCCCTGAGGAGGCGCGAACGGGTAGCAACGACGAATTATCCAGGAATGCCTTGCAGGCCTGGTATACAAAACCCAAAATCAACTTCAAACGGACATCACATGCTACGCAATTTATTACAACTACTCACAACACCTATTGCTAAGCCCAAATCCAGCCGAACTATTCCTACTACCACGCCCTCATATAGCCGCCCCTTATCATTACAAACAATTTATCCAGGCAATAAACCCGCACCGTATCAAACTGTCTTAACTAATCAGTATAAAATTTCCGAGACTTTACTTAGCCGCCCTGATTTCAAAGATGCCAGCATAGAACTTTGCCAATTAGATAAAAGCTTCTCCTTGATAGGTTTAACTCGCCACCTTAAAACTGAAACAATTTTGGGTTGTATTTTTATGTATCCAGAATCGATACGATATTCAGAAGATTGGCAATTATTATTCGAGAAAGCCGATCAGCAGCAAACCGGTATCGCCATTTTCCAGCCTACCCGTCTGATCGATTGTTTTAGAATTATACTCGATGCCAAGATTCAACCTTCTACATACCTTATCCATAATCGTGACGTTCATCCTCGAGAATGGCTGTTACAGCCGCGTAAGGCTTAAGTTTTTTTTACTTTCAAGAAAATCGCTAACTTAGTTGGAAAATTGACAAAAATTTTGTTGACGATTACAAAAACCGATATTAGTATTCACGTCACTTAAAGCTATTCAACATTCATGTTGAATACTAGAGATTCCCCGGTAGCTCAGTCGGTAGAGCAAGTGGCTGTTAACCACTGGGTCGGCGGTTCGAGTCCGTCCCGGGGAGAAATTAAGCATTCCCTCATTTGGCACCCAACATTAACTCTTCTGTTTATGCAACTGAGTGCTTAGGTGTTATGCTTATTGCGTTTCAGGATTTGGAGTAATCGTCAAATTACGATTTTTGTTTAAATACATCGTTAACGACGTATTTAAACAAAAAGATCATTGGGCATCACAAGGGAAATGTGAATGGAACGTCCTGGATTAGAGCAAGCGCTTTCTCAAGAAAGTCCCTTACAAATTGTAGGCACCATAAACGCCTATTCTGCTTTACTCGCAAAACGTGCAGGTTTTCGCGCAATTTATCTTTCTGGTGGTGGCGTTGCAGCCGCATCGTATGGCTTACCCGATTTAGGCATTACCAATTTACACGACGTTGTTGAAGATGTTTATCGAATCACTTATGCATGTGACTTACCTCTTTTGGTTGATATTGATACGGGCTGGGGCAATGCCTTCAATATAGAACGTACCATCAAAACCATGATCAAAGCGGGTGCTGCCGGCGTACACATTGAAGATCAGGTTCAAGCAAAACGTTGCGGCCACAGACCAAAAAAAGAATTAGTTGATACAGAGGAAATGTGTGACCGTTTGAAAGCCGCATTAGATGCAAATTATGAAAAACGGTTCGTTATTATGGCACGAACCGATGCACTCGCCGTTGAAGGATTAGAAAAAACCATAGAGCGGATTGAGCAATACATACATGTTGGCGCAAACATGATTTTTTTAGAAGGCGCAACCGAACTCAGTCAATATCAAGCCGTCATTAAACATTGCAAAGTCCCTGTACTTGCCAACATCACGGAATTTGGTGTCACACCTTTATTTACAAAAAACGAATTAGCTAATGTAGGTGTGAAGCTGATACTTTACCCATTAAGTGCATTTAGAGCGATGAGCGCTGCTGCCATTAACGTTTATGAAACCATTCGCAATGACGGCACCCAAGCACCAGCGCTTGATACAATGCAAACTCGTGAACAATTATATAATGTTTTGAATTACCACTCGTATGAACAGAAATTAGATGAACTTTTTGCAAAAGGAAAAGCAAAATGACAGTCGAAACATCCGTAAAATCTCGAGGGCTTGAAGGAATTGTTGTTGGTGAAACAGCTATTTCAACCGTGGGTAAAGAAGGTGTTGGATTAACCTATCGTGGTTATGACATTCATGATCTTGCCAACAAATCTTCATTCGAAGAAGTCGCTTACCTACTCATTTACGGCACGCTACCTACCTTGCAACAATTACAAAATTATCGCGATAAATTAATAAAATTACGCCGACTGCCTAATGAATTGAAATCCATGCTGGAAATGATTCCTGGCGGTGCACATCCAATGGAAGTATTACGCACTAGTGTTTCCATGTTAGGAACATTAGAAACAGAATCAGCACAATATACTGGATACAATATTGCAGACAGATTAATTGCATGCACACCCAGCATGCTTCTTTACTGGTATCAATTTCATAAAAACAATATACGCATTGAACCCTGGAACACAGAAGAACAAACTATTGCCGGTTATTTTTTACATTTATTACATGGTAAAAAACCAGACGATGAAATGCGTCGCTGTTTAGATGTATCACTCATCTTATATGCAGAGCATGAATTTAATGCATCCACGTTTGCAGCACGCGTTACCACCTCCACTGAATCCGATTTTTATTCTGTTATCGTTTCTGCCATTGGTACATTGCGTGGTGCATTACATGGTGGTGCAAATGAAGAAGCCATGCGATTGATTAGTTTATTTAAAACACCTGAACAAGCTACGGTTGGCGTTAAAGAAATGTTGGCAAAGAAAGCAAAGATTATGGGCTTTGGTCATCGTGTTTATAAAAAATCTGATCCACGCTCTGACATCATTAAAGCTTGGTCAGAAAAACTTTCTCATCAAGCACGAGATGGTTATTTATTTAATGTTTCCGAAGCAATTGAAAAAGTAATGTGGGACGAGAAAAAATTATTTCCCAATCTCGATTTTTATAGTGCAACCGCATATCACTTTTGTGGCATCCCAACACCTTTATTTACACCACTATTTGTTATGGCACGGCTTAGTGGTTGGAGTGCCCACATATTTGAACAACGTGCGAACAATAGACTGATTCGTCCAGAAGCAGAATATATTGGTCCTGCCCCAAGAGCATACCCGCCCATTGAAACACGAGGTTAAATAAATGGCGTTACATATGGTTGATGAAAATTTACGGCCTGCACATGATGCAGAATTAATTGCCATCGCTGATTACGTTGCAGCAAAAGAAAATATTAATAGTACGCTTGCAATGACAACCGCACGCTATTGTTTAATGGATACCTTAGGTTGCGGCATTCTTGCATTACAATATCCTGCGTGCACAAAGTTATTAGGCCCTATTGTTCCAGGCACCGTTGTTCCTACAGGAGCGAGAGTACCTGGAACAAATTTTTTTCTCGACCCTATTCTTGCTGCATTTAATATAGGTACCCTAGTTCGTTGGCTAGATTTTAATGACACCTGGTTAGCAGCAGAATGGGGACATCCCTCTGACAATCTGGGAGCCATACTCGCCATTACCGATTATATTAGCCGCAAAAACCTTGCTGAAAATAAACCACCTTTTCTGGTGAAAGATGTATTTACCGCTATGATCAAAGCACATGAAATTCAAGGTGTATTAGCGTTAGAGAATGGCTTTAATCGCTTGGGTTTTGATCATGTTATTCTCGTTAAAATTGCTTCAACGGCTATTGCTACCCAGTTACTTGGCGGCACACGTGATCAAATTGCCGACGCATTATCACAAGCCTGGGCAGATGGTGCGACACTGCGCGCTTATCGACATGCTCCAAATACTGGCTCACGTAAATCCTGGGCAGCAGGTGATGCAACCAGTCGCGCTACACGACTTGCTTGGATGACTATGCAAGGTGAAATGGGTTACCCCAGCGTACTCACTACTAAAAAATGGGGGTTTTACGATAGCCTGATGAGCGGACAACCATTACGTTTTGGACGACCATTTGGCAGCTATGTAATGGAAAATGTTTTATTTAAAATTTCTTATCCAGCTGAATTTCACGCACAAACAGCAGTGGAAGCTGCTACTCGCTTGCATCCTGAAATTAAAAATCGTTTAAATGACATAGAAAAAATTGTACTAACGACACATGAATCAGCCATACGCATTATTAGTAAATCAGGGCCATTGCACAATCCTGCTGATAGAGACCATTGTTTACAATATATGGTTGCTGTTGGATTATTATGCGGTGATCTTAATGCAGACCATTATGAAAATGACTTTGCAAATAACGAACGTATAGATACATTACGTAACAAAATGATTGTCGAAGAAGATAAACAATTTTCAAAAGATTATCTTGATCCTGATAAACGCTCTATTGCAAATGCCATACAAATTTACTTCAAAGACGGCACTCATACTGAAAAAGTGATTGTCGAATATCCCGTTGGTCATAAACGCCGACGCGAAGAAGGCATCCCACTTTTATATAAAAAATTCAAAGACAATTTGTTAACACTTTACCCTTCTGACCGAGTTGAAGAATTAGCTGCTTTATTCCGAGATCCAAATGAAATTGAAAACATGCCAGTTAACGAATTGATGGATTTGTTTATTCCGGATTAATTTGCTGCATAAAATCTTTGTGAGTAAAAAGAAACCCATTTGTTCTAATGGCTGATGTATCCGTGGCCGTATCAAAACCAGTAAAATCACCGTTTCGAAGTTACGAATTTTACGCTTTTTAATAATTCTTTAAGTTATATTCTCTAGACTATTTAAAAATCTCCATATTGTCATCCATAAAAATAATAAAATCTAAAGAAAACGCTGCCTGAGGAAAGTATAGTGCCAAAACAAGAGAGCTCTACTCAAAAAGGTAGTAATGCTCATTTAACGTCATTTTTAGCTAAACTTCCTGAATTGGAATTCACATCATATTGGGGCGATCAGCCACCTATTCAATTGACATACGATGCGAGTGATGAAGAAAACTTTGGTGTGAAATTCGGACAGCGTATTAAGACACCAAAAGGAATGGCAACCGTCGTCGGCAAAGTAGCTGTTAACATGCGAAAGAGATTGCTATATCTGAAAGTAGATACCATGCCAGGTGTATGCAACATGGGCTTATACCACAAAGTTGCAGACGAATCAGGCTTTAGTATCACGCCAGATTTCATCAGCAAAGAAGAATTAAATAAAATTACCTTTAACAGTAAACTTCGCCTCGCCATTAAAAAAAATGACATGACCAGTATAGATGCACTGTTAAATAGCCCAGCAATATCAACAGAAGATATTGACAGAACAATTTATTTAGCAATTAAAAAAAATAATGTGGCAGCAGTTGAAAAAATATGTAAAAAACTAGGCGTGGATGTAACTCGACAACTATTTGCAAAAACATACAATAAATACAATTCAGATGGTACGCATCTGCATACAGCAGAGCGAATGAAAAATCCGCTGATGTTAAAAACATTAATGCAATATGGTGCAAATCCACTTCTCAAAAATGCAACGGGTAAAACCGCGCTTGAAATAGCAAAAAGCCGCTATTTTAATAAGAAATGTGTTGATGCGCTTTCCAGTAGGCAAATAACGCCAGAAAAAATAACGATACCTCGCACTCTATCGAAAGAAGCACTCGATAAAAATGACATAGAAGAATTTGATCTTATTATCAAACAGCACATGAATGAAAAAAACCGTTTAACTAACGAAGAATATGAAAAGCTGATAACGCTGGTTAAAAAAGGCAATTACTTTGCCGTTCGGCTGTTTGGTGATATTCATGCTAACAATCTCGCACCAGAAGCAGTATGTTCAAAAACAACGGCTAAAAACCTTAATATACTACTTAAAAACAACTTTGCTGATGATTATGCAGCAGTACAATTAGATATTTTAAATAACAATATTACTACTCAAACACTTAAACATGCGCATGCTGTTGTGTCTCTTGATTCTCGATTTGCAAATCGTTATGCCCAAGGGATGATAAAATGGATTAGTCATGTTGCTGCAAGTAAAAAAATATATTCTGCCATTGTAAGAGAAGAAGCTAAAAGAATAGAAAAGTTACTTTCTCAAAAAGAATTAATAAAAACTCAGCGAACCAAACAGCTGCAAGAAGATAAATTACAAATACGAACAACAGAGAAAAAACCACCAACATTGATACCCAAAGAAGAGTTCCTCAAATTAGCTCATTTCATTGCAAATGGCTTAAATATGTCTGCTTTAAATAATTTACAGTTAGATGAACTAGAAACGCTTGTCCATCTCGTATTAACTGATGCCGGTATTAAACAATTACCCAACAATCGGCGAGCCATTTTAATACACGCATTGATCACTGCCCTCGGAAAGCAAATTGATACAATAAAAAATGAGACAACAAGAATACGACTCGATGTTATTATTAGTTTATTAGTCGAAGCCCAGCAATATTTAACTGAACTAACCATTAGTTCGATACAAAAATCTTTAGCACAATTAACTCTATCGCAACAAGTATTGTTTCCAGATTTACCACCAACATTGCCCGCATCCAAAGCGTCTACTTCCGCTCCACTCATACCAAACCAAAGACTTTTTGATGAGCAGATAAATGAACCCAATAATTCTTCTCAGCAATCTTTAGAACCTACTCAAATAGAACAGCCTAAAGTTACCGAAGTTAAGTCTGATGATAAAAAAGTAACAAATGATCTATATAAACTATTAACAACAATGTCAGTCTTTGACAGTCCATTATTGACCAAGCAACCTACGCAACAAGTTGCCACGCCAATTGAACGACAAGCCCTTACAAGCTAAAAAACTGTATTCGCACACTCAAACAGCACTAACATTTCACTATTTAAGAATTCTTTAAGCTTTGTTCTCTAAACTGCTTAAAATAATCTTATATCTATATTATTCATTACTAATAATAAAAATAAATCAAAGAGATAACCCTGCAAGGAAACCATAATGCCTCAATACAAAACCACCCAACAGCAGATTGCTAAATTGAAATTTAAAACCATCACTGGGCATATTATTCCATCACTAAAATTTGACGAAAATGATGCAAAACAATATGGCGTGCAATTTAAACAACGCGTGTCGACGCCGAAAGGAATGGCAACCGTATTAGGTAAATGGGGCAACATGCTATGGTTTAAAGCAGATAACGATGCAGGCATCTCCTTTTGGGACAAAATTGATGACAACGTTGAAAATTATCCTGGATTTACTGTAAAGACTGATTTTTTCAGCGAAGAAGAAATGCAAAAGATGTTAGATGACATCTCTGTATCTGTCCCTGAGTATTTAAATGAAGTTAAAGCTACCTATTCTGAACGGGTATTCAAAACAATAAATGGACACACCATTCCATTAAAGTTTGATGCTGCTGACGAAAAAAAACATTGCATGCAACTCGGACAACGAATTAAGACTCCAAATGGAATGGCAACCATATTAGGAGTACATGACGATAAATTGTGGCTTAAGTTAGATAAAGATCCAGGCGTAACTCATTGGCCAACTATCCAAAAATTAATTGAAAAAAAACCTGCTGAATACAGTCTCACTACAGACTTTGTTAGTAAAGAACAAATGCAAACAATTTTACGCGACATAACTGTACCTGTTCCAAAATATATAAGTAAAACCAAAGCTAAACTGTCTGAATTGGAATTCAAAACAACCAGCGGAAAATACATTCAATTAAATGATCTTCAAATTGAAGAAAAGTATGGCGTACAATTCGGGCAACGAATTAGCACACCGAAAGGAATGGCGACAGTACTTGGTGAATATGATAATGAACTTTGGTTTAAGCTAGATAATCATCCAGGTATACTTTGGACAGACATTAAAGGTAAAATTGAAACCCAATCTCGCTTTAGCGTTACACCAGATTTCATTAGCGAAGAAGAACTAAATAAAATTACTTTTAACAGTAAACTTTGCCTCGCCATCAAAAACAATGACCTAGATAGAATAGACGCATTTTTAAATAGTGCAACCATGTCAACAGATGAGATTGATCGAGCAATTTATTCAGCAATTAAAAATAATAATTTAATAGCCGTTGAAAAAATATGTGAAAAACTAGGTTTAAATAAAACCCAACAAATATTTGCAACAACTTACAAATACATTCCAGATGGTACGCACTTACATACAGCAGAACAAATGAAAAACCCGCGAATGTTAAAAATGTTAGTGCAATATGGTGCGAACCCGTATCTTAAAAATGCAGCTGGTATAACTGCACTTGAAGTAGCAAAAAGCCGTTATTTTAATAAGGAATGTAGCTCTGCCCTTACATCTAATTTAGTGATAATGTCCTTAGAAAAAAATGAACAAGATAGGCAAGTAGCAAGCAAATATCATGACCTTGCAGCTAATAAATTAAAAAAGAAGACACGTTTTACTATAGAAGAATATTACGATATCACCAGCCAAGTTTTACAAGGTAGTTTTTACATGGCTGAATTTTTAATTTTTTTGCACAAAAGCAATTTAGCACCCAAACAAATTGATTACAAAGAAATAGCAAGTGAAGTTAATAAAAAGCTAATTAATATGGAATTAAGAGAAAAATTAAATAATCCAATACTAGAAAAAACATCTTCAATAGAAGAAATAGCTGATTTAGATTTATTGCCCAAAGTACTCACAAAAAAAAAATCGGACAAACATGATATAGAAGAATTTGATCCAATTATCATTCAACATACTAGCAACAAAACTCGTTTAACCAATGAAGAATATACAAAGCTTATCACGCTGGTTAAGCAAGGCAATCATTATGCCGCGCAACTTCTTGCTGATATCCATGCAAATAATCTTGCGCCAGAAGCCGTATGCTCGAAAGAAACAGCTGAACACCTTTATACCCAACTTAAAAATGACCATGATGATGATTATGCGGCAGTAGAATTAGATTTTTGTAAGAAAGAAATTACCGTCCAAACCCTTAAACATGCGCAAATGGTTGTGTCTAATGATACACGTTATCAAAAAGCGATGAGAAAATGGATTAGCCATGTTGCTCAAAATAAAGCATACCCGGAAGCTATAAGAGAAGAAGCGGAAAAAATACTTACTGAAACAGAAGATAAGCAACAGCAAATGGAAAAACGAATAATAGAAGACAAATTACAAATACGGATCACAGAAAATAAAACACCAACATTAGAAAAAGAGTTACTCAAATTAGCTCATTTGATTGTAAATGGCTTAGATATTTCAACTTTAAATGATTTACAGTTGTTAGAAATGCTTGCTAACTTTGTATTAACTGATGCTAGTACTAAAAAATTACCTAACAATCAGCGATCCACTTTAATACATGCATTGATTACTTCTCTCACAAAACAAATACACACAATAAAAGATGAAGTAACAAGAATACGACTCGATGTTATTATTCTTTCATTAGTCGAAGCCCAGCAATATTTAGCTGAACTAACAATTAGTTCTATACAAAAATCTTTAGCTCAATTAACTCCATCATCAAAAGAAATACAAAGCACTGACTCAACACCGGAAGAAATATTATTTCCAGATCTACCTATACCAGCATTACCTGCGCCCAAAGTATCTGCTACAGGTTTATTTTCGTATAGACAATCGCTAACACTCTTTGATGAATTGATAAATACCTCTAATAACTGTTCTCAGCAACCTTTAAAACCTACCGACATGAAGGAGCCAAAAACTGCTACTACCGAACCAGAAGTAGCTAAAGCAGAAATTAAAACTGCTGACAAACAAACTACGCCTGACCTCTATAAACAAGTAGAAACATTATTTGTCTTTAATCAAAAATTAGAACAACCACCAAAAATTAGAGAAACAGAGCAGCCAATTGAACGAATCGCTCTTATAAGCTAAAAAATGCGGTGTTTTATAATATCAGCATCCTAAGCCACTGATTTATTAATTGCTATCTATGGTCTTTAAGCTGAATAAAATATGCTTAGGGTTGTTTCGATTAAAAAATTATTATTTTTATTATTAAGTTGTAACCCTGAAGTTAATAAAAAAATTGACCTTACTGATTTAATTAAATAATAAAAAATATGAGATATATTTAAATCATAACTAATATTAAAACGGGAGTGATAGTTATGACATTTATTAGACACTTTTTTTTTGGTAAAAAACCCGAACCGTACGATGGATGGAAAGATATCCAGGACCCCCAATTAGAAACAAAACCCTATTATACAGTCGGCTTATCGATCCCAGTAACACATGCAGCAAGAAATATATTAGTTTCTCGCAGTACAAACGAAATGATAGGTAAATCTAAATCTGTCACTCAACAAGATATTCAAAATTCATTTAAAGGAAAAAGCGAATTTCTTTTATTCGATAATGAGAAAGATGCAATTGCATATGCACAAAGCGAAAGTAATGTGAAATCAGCAACCGGTTTAATCGATGAGAAAGAACAAGGTGTAAGGACTATACCTACGGTATTAAAAATAATGGTTGCAGGCGCTGAAGGGATGAAATTGCCAGCAGGACAAAAAGAAATTCAACCTACATTATCAATAATACCTAATATGAAAATGAAACTAGCATCAAATCTAAATCAGAAAAAACCTAACGTAATAGTAAATTTCATGAAACTAGGTAGTGAACAGCTAGCTATGCTAAACCAAAATGGAGGAGGTGTAGTGCTTGTAGAAGGTCATGCGCCACATGGAGAAAATAAAAAATTTAAATTTTCTCCTGAGGAGCGTCCAGCAGTCACATTGAAGCCTGGGAAACCATAAATCAAAGAAAATGATGTAAAGAACCTATACGAAGCTGATTCGTTCAGGTCATTACTTTGCTTTTGATTTACTGGATGCTCCCGTTACATGCTGTATTTTTTCATTTACATTTTCAATTGTCTTACCAAATCTTTCTTTTAAATCTGCTAAGCTAGGCGATACGATGTTGCCCAGCCAAGTGACAGCAGGTTGATAAGCTGCAACTATTTCCGAATCTTGCCACCAAGCTTCCGCATTCAACGGAGTCAGTTGCACAATAAAGATAATAACTAAATTAACAATGAAACCGCGCACAACACCAAAAACGCCGCCAAACAATCGATTGCCAAATCCAAGAACGCCTGTTTGAAGTGCTAAATTAAGAAAGAAGCTGAGAATAGCACCCAAAATAATCACCGCAACAAACAATAAAGCAAAGCTAACAGCAATAGCAATATAGGACACAGACTGAGAAGCGCCTGAAGCATGGCTAACAGCATTTTGCACTGTTTCCGAACTAGTAAATTTAATTGCAAGTGGATTTGCAAACATAATTGCAATAACAAATGCTGCAACTAATGTTACTAGAGACATTACTTCTTTTACTAATCCCCTCATCAATCCACTAATGATGGAAAGAAGAAAAATAATTAGCAAGACATAATCAACCCAATTAAAACTTAGCATAATTTATCCTTCTATGAACGAATTATTTAACCTATACAACTGCGAGAAGCATTTTTATTAAGCCCCGCCACAATTTTATCAGGCACATCGCTAAATACAGCATCAACTCCCCATGAATAAAGTTCTAATGCACGAGCAAGATCATTCACTGTATAACATAATAATTTTTTTCCCAAAGACTTAATTTTTTCAGCTGCATGAAGTGTCATAATTTCATGATTAACATGCACCGATACACAATTCAACTCAGCACAAATCTTTTCCCAGCTTGGTTCCCACTCATGCAACAATAATCCCAAAGAACAATTCGGTGAATTTTTGCGTAATAGATATAAAGCATCCACTGAAAAACTCGAATATAAAATATTATTTTGCATTTCTGGATAAGCTACCATCTCAGCCAATACACGCTTAACCAACGGTGCTTCTTTTCCAGTTAATGATTTTATTTCTACATTCGCAAACATTTTATATGTTTGCAAAAATTCCATGACTTCTTTTAACGCAGGAATTTTTTCACCTGCAAATCGAGTATCAAACCACGAGCCCGCGTCTAATGACCGTAAATCAACGTATGGATAATGATTAACATCCCCTCTTCGATTGGTAGTACGATCAAGTAAATCATCGTGAAATATAATAGGTTCGCCGCACGCTGCCTGCATCACATCAAATTCAATCCATTTAATACCAAGTTGGGCCGCTTTTACAAAAGCAATCATGGTATTTTCAGGTGCATAAGCACTCGCACCACGATGAGCAATAACTGGAGGATTAAAATCGAATAATACCGTCACGCAAATGAATTCCTATAACACTAATAACAATTAAAGTTAAAAAAATATTCTTTTAATAGAAGCTTTCTCGTTGAAGTATAAAAAACCTAAGCAGTGAATTAATCATATTAACTATGTACCAACTTTTGCATCACGTCTGGCATAGCAGCAAATACAACCATTGCCTGTAGTTCTTGTTTATTACCAACTGCCAAAGGTGGTGACATAGCTGATGCAGAAGCCACTTTTTCTATCATCATATTGGCCACCGGCATAACAGGCTGCATGACGAAATTAATTTGATACAGATAATATTTTTGATCAGGATAAATTTTATTTAATGAATCTAGTTCAACTTTAGCTTGCTGATAAATATTGTTTCTCAAGCTGATATTCGCCTGCTGAATTTCTGCATCGCTAGGAGTAAATTGAACGCTATCAATCGTAAAAGTTTCGCCTGGCTTACTAACTGATTTCGCTTTATCACGCAAATTACCAAGGTTACTTTGTTCTAAACGCGCTTGCGCCATGATTTGCACGCTTTCAAGACCGGATTTATCTTGCTGTCTATCAAACGAAAGAATATGCCAATCACCTGTAGCAAGCTGGTTTAGCTTTTGCATGACATCCGTTTGTACTTTTTCTATCCCTTGGCCAGTTACCGAAGCATTGACTGCCACACTCACAAGCGCTGTTTTAGTTGTGATCCATTGTTGAGAATTCAATTGTAGCGTTATTTTATTGAGTAATTGCGAATAATCAGCCGCCCAACCCGACAAAGAAAACATCATACTAAAGATAAAAAGAGTGGTTTTTTTCATTGCTTATACCCATGAATAATTTTGTGTCGTTTATTCTATGCAAGTTAATTTATGGTTACTAGTAATATTCGTGGGGATACGTCAGCTGAGGAGGCGCGCTGTTCGCGTCGTCTCAGGGCGAACGGGATCCATCACAGAGCGCGAAACGCGCAGATTCATTCCCACAAAAATACCTTTCCATTCTGTTCTCAGCTGCTAAAATAGCCAAAACAACTCACCAGCCTAAAAACGAAATCATGCAAAAAACCGACATTTTCCACCCTCCTCTGTCAAATTCAGCTGGAGAAACTATTTATTGGGACCAATTAGAAGGCGCTGCCAAGGGATTGGCATTAGCTTCAGCCATTACAGAAAGAAATCGCCCTATTTTAATTATTGCGCCAGATTCACTTTCTGTTTCCCATTTAATTGACGAGCTAAATTTTTTTGGCGGCGAAAGTATCCCTTTGCTTGCTTTTCCTGATTGGGAAACATTACCTTATGATCATTTTTCACCGCATCAAGATATTATTTCTGAACGATTAGCGACACTTTATCGAATACCTTACTTGCAACAAGGGGCAGTGATCACAACAATTTCTACACTGTCACATTTTTTACCGCCTAAAGATTATTTAGATAGCTGTAGTTTCATATTAAAAATCGGCGATAAACTTAACCTGGATATATTACGCACTCGGCTTACCAGTGCGAGCTATCATAGTGTCAGCCAAGTTCGTGAACATGGTGAATTTGCCATACGTGGTTCTCTCATTGATTTATTTCCTATGGGAAGCAAAACACCTTTTCGTATTGATTTGTTTGATAATGAAGTGGATTCTATTCGCATCTTTTCGCCTGAGACCCAACGCACATTAGAAAAGATACAAGAAATTCGCTTGCTTCCTGCTAAAGAATTTCCAATGACGGAAGAAGCCATTGAACACTTCAGACAACAATTTCGTAGTCAATTTAGCGGCAATCCGCTTAAATGCCCTGTTTATCAAGATATCAGCGAAGGCATTTCTTCTCCTGGCATAGAATATTACCTACCTTTCTTTTTTGAAAAGACGGCAACGTTATTTGATTATCTTCCTGATAACACAATTATCTTCACAGTCGATGATATTAATCTCAAAGCAGAAGAATTTTCTCAGGAAATTGCTTCTCGTTATGAACAAGGTCGCTATGATATTACTCGACCGCTGTTATCACCACAGCATTTATTTCTTTCTGTAGAAACGATTAAAACACAAATAAAACGTTACCCACACGTACTAATTAATCATAGTAATAAAAATAGATATAACTTTAATACCAAGAAAGCACCCGTTCTTGATATCAATCACAAAGCGTCTCAACCGCTTGCTCCTTTGCAACAGTTCGTTACCAATTATACTGGACGCATTTTATTTTGCGCAGAAACCATGGGAAGACGTGAAGTATTATTGCAATTATTTCGCAGTATTTCATTGTCGCCAAAATATTTTCACTCCTGGCAGGAGTTTATTGCAAGTAATGAAACACATGCCATTGTTGTTGCTCCATTAGAAGAAGGTTTTTGTCTTGAAGATCCTGCATTCACATTACTAACTGAAACGCACTTATATGGCAAACGCGTCATGCAGCGACGTTTGCGAAAAAAATCCATACAAGATCCAGATGCTCTCATTCGTGATTTAACCGAATTAAAAATAGATGATCCTGTTGTTCACATTGATCATGGTGTTGGTCGTTATCGTGGTTTACAAACATTAAAAATCGGCGAACAGATTGGTGAATTCCTAACATTAGAATACCAAGGCGGTGATAAATTATATGTACCGGTTGCCTCTTTGCATTTAATTAGTCGATATTCTGGAGCAAACCCCGAACAAACACCTACTAATAAATTAGGCACTGAACAATGGTCACGCTCAAAACGCAAAGCGGCTGAAAAAGCACGTGATGTTGCTGCCGAATTACTCGATCTTTATGCAAAACGTGCAGCACGTTCTGGACACACATATGACATTCCACAAGACCAATATTCTGCATTTGCTGCCGGTTTTCCCTTCGAAGAAACACCTGATCAATTAAATGCGATAGACCAAGTATTTGCTGACATGACATCGACAAAACCCATGGACAGAGTTATTTGTGGTGATGTTGGTTTTGGTAAAACTGAAGTTGCATTACGCGCTGCATTTTTAGCGGTACAAAACGATAAACAAGTCGCCCTATTAGTTCCAACGACACTGCTTGCACAACAACACTTTCAAAATTTCCAAGATCGTTTTGCTGATTGGCCTATTCAAGTGGAAATGTTGTCACGGTTTCGCACTGCAAAAGAACAAAAAGCTATTTTACAAAAATTAGAAGACGGTAAATTAGATGTAGTGGTTGGTACACATAAATTATTACAAGATGATATTAAATTTAAATCATTAGGATTAGTTATCATCGACGAAGAACATCGCTTTGGTGTAAAACAAAAAGAAAAATTAAAAGCATTACGCGCAATGGTTGATATTCTTACTTTAACAGCAACACCTATTCCTCGAACACTGAATATGGCGTTAGCGGGCATTCGTGATTTATCTGTGATTGCTACACCGCCTTTACGTCGCTTATCTGTTAAAACATTTGTACATGAATATCAAGATCAAATTATTCAAGAAGCAATTCAACGTGAAATCATGCGCGGCGGCCAAGTTTACTTTCTACATAATGATGTATCAACCATAAACAAAAAAGCTGAGGAAATTGCGGCCTTGGTCGGTGAAGCACGGACAGCTGTTGCGCACGGGCAAATGCATGAACGCGACCTCGAACGTGTCATGTCAGAATTTTATCATCGTCGTTATAATGTATTAGTATGTTCAACCATTATTGAAAGCGGCATTGATATTCCAACTGCAAATACCATTATTATTAATCGTGCCGATAAATTTGGTATTGCTCAATTACATCAATTACGCGGTCGTGTTGGTCGTTCACATCATCAAGCTTATGCTTATTTATTAGTGCCCCCACGCGATATGATAACAGCCGATGCCGAAAAACGCTTAGATGCCATATCTTCTTTTGATGATCTTGGTATAGGTTTCACCTTGGCGACACATGATCTTGAAATTCGTGGTGCAGGTGAATTATTAGGTGAAGGACAAAGTGGTGACATGCAAGAAATAGGTTTTACACTTTATATGGATTTACTTTCACGTGCCGTTGATGCATTAAAAGAAGGGAAAGAACCTGATCTTGAAAAATCATTATTACATCATCGTTCTGAAATTGATTTACATATAACTGCATTAATTCCAGAAGATTATTTAGGTGATGTGCAATTGCGCTTACAATTTTACAAACGAATTGCTAATGCCAAAACCGTTGCTGAGTTAGATGAAATTCAAGTTGAGATGATAGACCGATTTGGCTTATTACCTAATGCGCTGAAAAATTTATTTGCATTAAGTGAGTTGAAATTAAAAGCTGATGCGTTAGGTATAGCAAAAATTGATGCCGGCGAAAAAGGCGGTAAGTTTGAATTCACTGAGAAACCTAACGTAAAACCAGAAACAATTATCAAATTAATTCAGCTGCAAGCAAAAACATTCAAACTTGAAGGCCCCACTCGCCTGCGCTTTACTTTAGGGCCGCATGATATTAAAGATCGAATTACATTGGTTGATCAGTTGTTAGAAAAACTCCAGTAAAATTTGTATTTGTTATTTTTGTCTAGGCCGGTAATTCACTGATAAAATTAACCAAGAACGCCCCCCTCTCCCGCCCACTTATTTTATTAAGTCAATAATGATTGCAGCGGAAGAGGGGGCATTCTTGGCTAATTCCGTCAGTAGACAAGCAAAGGAAAAAGGAAAGTTAAATTAATAAAGATTATTTAGCATAACCTGCTACAACACCACCACCGCTACTACTCCACACAAGTGCATTATTAACAACATTCGGAGTAAGAATATAAGTATCGTCAGCCGTTATACCATTTTGTGCGACAGGTATAACACTAATCACACCGTTTGTTACGGTGAGAGAATTAACAGCACCAGCAGGTATAGTAATAGCAGAGGGAATATTATTCGCTCCCGCATTACAACCTGTTAAAGTTTTCAAACTTTGATAACACTGCTCAACTCCAACTTTGTAAGGAGCTGTTGCTTGAATAACTTCACTGTAATCTACTCGTTTTGTGGAATTTTGAAAAAAGGGAACTGCAATCGCAGCTAAAATACCAATTATAACAATTGTTATTATCAGCCCAATTAATGCAAAACCTTGCACTGAATGTTTAATAGTCATAAGAAATCCCTACTGATAATAACTATATATATAGTAATCCCTGAAAAATTAGAATTTATTAAGAAATAACTATCCTCAAAGCAACCCAACAGCAAAATTGAATAAGAATCAACGTAGTGATACCATCCTGACTATCAAAAAGACTTGGTCTAACCTCATAACATGGACAGTAATCATGGAACAACCTACTAAATATGATTTACACGCAGAAAAATATTCGACAATTTTTTTAGAAAAAAATCAAAAAGCGACCGACATTTATCATTCACAATTTGATCTTGATTTGGCAAACAAAAAATTATTAGATTTAGGCTGTGGTGATGGTCACGACTTAAATACATTTAGCAAACGAGGCGCATCAGTGTATGGAATAGATGCCTCATCATCGATGGTAACACTAGCCCTGCAGCATACAGAAAATAAAGCTGAAATTAAGGAAGCTTATTTTGAAAATGTTCCATTTCCCGATAATTTTTTTGATATTGTATGTAGTAAATATGCATTACAAGCCTCTCCTGACATGCAACCTATTTTTCAAGAAGTCAATCGCGTATTAAAACCAGGTGGGAGTTTTATTTTTCTCGTTGGACATCCCATTTATCAATTTTTAGAAAAAAGAAAACATCCAAAAGATTATTTTTTAAAAGAAATAATTGATGTGAAAATATTTGATGGACAATTCGAGATTCGCGAACCAACGCATACATTAAGTGAATATATATCTTCTTATTTTATTCGACATTTTGAATTAAATGTTTACATAGAAGAAGCTGAAGATAGTATTGAGAGAATTAATGGTGACATATACCCAGCGTTTCTTTTAATTAAATCAAAAAAGAAATTTTAAATTAAAATAACTCTCTCTTTGTAAAGGCGTTGCTGCATAATTCAACTGTGTCATCCTGAACAGGCG
>DAIEGU010000145.1 GCA_027356065.1 Gammaproteobacteria bacterium | reverse complement strand
TAAAATTATTTTTTACGATAACAGTTCATTGCATAGCAGTTGCCGTGCTCTCTGGATGTTCAAAGTATTTGGGCATAACCCGCATCAACTTTATATATTAGATGGGGGGTATGCTGCTTGGGAACGGTATGGCGGAAAAATAGAAACGGATGAGCTACGTATTAGTCCTAAATCGTACTCTATAAGTTTTGAGGCGCATTTGGTGCGTACCGTTGTGCAAATGAAAACTAATTTGCATCATCCAACAGAACAAGTGGTTGATATGCGTCATCCTGTTCGATATGCAGGCGGGCCTGAACATCGAGCAGGCATTCGTTCAGGACATATGCCTGGTGCATTTAGCTTTCCATACATGACCATGTTTGAAAAAGACGGTCGATTTAAACCATTAGAGAAACTGCGCCGGCAACTTGAAGGCATCGGTTTAGTTTTTAGCGCTCCGGTTGTTACTATGTGTGGATCAGGTATCACGGCATCTATATTAAATTTTGTTTTAGATTTGCTGAATCATACTGACCATGCTCTTTATGATGGTTCTTGGTCTGAGTGGGGCAAAGAAATGTTACTACCAGGTGAAACTAGTTTAGCTGAACGACCAGTGATAACGAGTTTGGAAAAATAGAAAATCTGGTTCGTTGTTTGGTTGCCATGATACGTCATTGCGAGGAGCGTTTTTTGCGACGTGGCAATCCAGGGTTTTAGTATTTTATTGTAAAAAGCTGGATTGCCACGTCGCAAAAAACGCTCCTCGCAATGACGGAGGCTCGCAATATAGTAATGACAGTAATGACGAAAAAAGTTTTACCGGACAGCCAGTGAAGTCTGCTCGGAATGATGTTCGATTTCACGATAATGCAACTTTAGGGACGGAACCCAAATGAACTTTTTGCCCCCTCCATGCGAACAAGTTCCTCTCTCTTCATCTCCAGCAAAATCATCCAAAGGACATGAGGCAGGAATTTTAGTTGCGACCATTCTTGGTTCTAGTATGGCATTCATTGATGGTACTGTTGTCAATGTTGCGCTACCTGCATTGCAAAATGCATTTCATACTTCCGTTAGTCAAATTCAATGGATCATTGAAGCATATTCACTTTTTTTAGCTTCCTTGTTGTTAGTGGGGGGAGCGTTAGGTGATTTATATGGGCGTCGATTTATTTTTTTGATTGGTGTATTTGTTTTTACCGTCGCTTCGGTGTGGTGTGGTTTGTCATTCACTATTTATCATTTAATTATTGCACGAGCTGTACAGGGAGTAGGTGCTGCTCTTCTTGTTCCTGGAAGCTTGGCTCTGATCACGGCTTCATTTCCTGAGGAGCGACGAGGTAAAGCAATTGGTACTTGGGCAGGATTTACAGCAATTACCACGGCAATTGGCCCGGTATTAGGTGGATGGTTAGTGCAAAATGCATCATGGCGATGGATTTTTTTTATGAACGTACCATTAGCAATCATTGTGGTGATTGTCACTATGCTTTGTGTGACTGAAAGCGAGAGTAAATCATCCTCTCGAAATCTTGATATTACCGGTGCGTTATTAGTAACAATAGGGCTAGGTGCAATTGTATTTGGTTTACTTGAATGGCAAAGCGGTGAACGTGTATTTGTTTTGTCGGAAGTCATAGGTATTTGCGCATTGATAGGATTTTTCTTTGTGGAGTTTTATAAAAAATCTCCGATGATGCCGCTTAATATGTTTCGCTCATATGATTTTAGCGGAACAAATCTCATTACTTTTTTTCTTTATTTTGCGTTGTACGGCGTATTATTTTTCTTTCCGTTGGATTTGATTCAGGTGCAAGGATACACAGCAACAGAGGCGGGGGCTGCGCTTTTTCCTTTTATATTACTGATGTTTATTTTATCAAGATGGGCGGGCGGATTAGTTAAACAATTTGGCTCAAGGGCGCCGCTTGTTGTGGGCCCTGCGATTGCTGCCGTAGGTTTTGCATTATTTCTACATTCAAATGCTAACGGCCCGTATTGGACAACTTTTTTTCCTGCAGTATTAGTGTTGGGTTTTGGTATGGCGGTGAGTGTTGCTCCGCTTACGACGGTTGTTATGAATTCTGCTCCCGCTGAATTGGTTGGGACAGCTTCTGGTGTGAACAATGCAATATCGCGTATGGCTGGTTTGCTTGCGATTGCAATTTTGGGGCTAGTGATGACAATGGTTTTCAATCAGCATTTAATAAGTGGTGCAAAGACATTTCCCATTGATATTCAATATGAGCTTATTAATCAGCAATCTCAACTTGGTAATATCAAAATTCAAAATGATGAAGCGCAGCAATTAGTGCGAAATTCATTTATTGCAGGATACGATGCAGTGCTTTGGATTGCAGTTGCGCTTGCTCTTTGCAGTTCGTTAAGCGCATTTATATTTATTAATAGAAATCAGTGATAAAAGGAAATATTGGCCATGATTTATATTCGTAAAAGTAATGAAAGAGGTAGAAGTCAACACGATTGGCTCGATAGTTATCATACATTTTCTTTTGCTGATTATCATGATCCGGGGTTTATGGGTTTTGGAAGTTTGCGTGTTATTAACGAGGATACAGTAAAACCGGGAATGGGATTTGGAAAACATCCGCATCATGATATGGAAATCATTTCTTATGTTATTGATGGTGCATTAGAGCATAAAGATAGCATGGGAACAGGATCCGTCATAAAGCCAGGCGAAATTCAAAAAATGTCTGCAGGCGAAGGTGTTCAACATAGTGAATTTAATCATTCACAAACGGATACGGTGCATTTTTTACAAATTTGGATCATCCCTGAAAAGCAGGGAATAGAATCTAGTTATGAACAAAAAACAATAACTCAAATTAAAGATGAATTAATACTGATAGGTTCTAATGTTGCGAAAAAAGGATTAATTACTATTCATCAAGATGTTCAATTATATGTTGCTTATACGTCAGCCAATCATAATATTGATTACGATATAAAAAATAAGCGCGGTGTATGGATACAACTTATCAAAGGTGAGCTAAATGTTAACAAGCAACAATTAATGGCGGGCGATGGCGCAGCTATTTTTGATGAAGATAAAATAGATATTCAGTCAGTGAAAGATTCTGAGTTTTTACTTTTTGATTTGAAGATGGTTGAGTGATGCGAACGGCTTTATATGTTTTTATTCCGTCAACAGATTGCTTCCTCCTAGAATCATGACAAAAATAAAAGCTTCATTCATAATACGCGCACTGCTCCCTTCGTCTAGTGGTTAGGACACCGCCCTCTCACGGCGGTAACGCGGATTCGAATTCCGCAGGGAGCGTAATAAATAGAGAGTTATTATGCCCGCTGTTCGTTTCGGTCGAGATCTGGTTGTATTGATTACATCGTATTAGCAACTTGGGCGGCTTGCGCGCTTTCTGTTGGCAACGTGCGTCCTTGGAAAGATTGTAAATCGGGTTTGTGATGGTTTGTATTGTTTGCACATCCAGTAAATGTAAACGTTAATAAACTAATGATAATCATCCATTGAGCTTTCATATTATTCTCCTTTTAAGTTTTTTTGTTTATCCATGATTCGTGTTCCCCACGCTCTCAATGCAAATATAACCGGTTTCAAACTGCGGCCATATTGTGTCAATGAATATTCAACTTTAGGTGGCACTTGCGGATAAACTTTCCGTTGAATTACTTCATCACTTTCTAACTCGCGTAATTGTAATGTTAACATGCGTTGCGTTACGCTGGGAATAAGTCGTCTTAACTCATTAAAACGTTTTGTGCCATCAAGTAAGTGAAATAAAATGACGCCTTTCCACTTATTACCAATAACATCTAATGCTGCCTCAACTGAGCAACCATAATGACAATTATTCACGCGTCTACTTTTCTTCATTTCTCACCTTGACAGTATCTTTTTTGATACTATAGCACAAAATTGTGCATACTTATAAAAAAATAATCGTTGAGATATGCTGCTATTCACACAAAATAAAAGCGAGGCAGTTATGAATACTTACATATCAAAACGAGTAATGAGCTATTTAATATTCAGTGCATTAACAGGCTTAAGTTCAATAAGTTATGCTGAAAATGCAGATGGCGTTAAGTTTTTTTCATCTAACAATACGAGTGTAATTACCTTAGAAAAAGCTTATGACCGATTAGCAGGTAAACCGCAACATGAATTAAAAAATAGCACGATTAATTTCTTGCAAGTTAATCATATTGAACAAGGTAGATTCGAAAACATTTTGGGTACTTATCAAATGATGAATGATAAGCAAACCACAGGAGATAACACAGAAGTTTTTTATGCATCACCATTGCAAAAATTTTCTAATGAGCAAGTATTTGCACTAGCAACACAATTAGCAAATAAATTAGAGCAAGAAAGTGTTGCGGTATTTATACCGTCAGCGCAATATTCAGTTGCTGATGTATGCATTAATTTTAAAAATAATCAGCCGAATATCAATGAAGCAATTACAATGATTCATGAAAAATTACCAGCACCTTATTCATCAGCATTTTCATTACGTGTTAAAAACAGTAATGCTAATTTTAAGAATGCAAAAGTAACAAAAATTGAATGGCTAGGAAATAATAAAAATATAGCAGATATTAAAAAAGCATTTCCGCAAGCAGATGTTTCTTATAAATATGGCCAATCTTTTTTAGTTTATAAAAATGGATCGGTTGAATCGATATAGTTGCTATGGTGGTTGTCATCCTGAGTGGACTGTTTTTTAGTCTGCGAAGGATCTTTTTATTAGCGCCTGGTCCTTCGCTGCGCTCAGGATGACAGCTATGCTTAGGATGGCGAAACTGATACAAGCTCTCCCGTTCCACCTTGGCCTTTTGGCGCATCTTTAAATTTAGGCAAGTCATCATTGAAATCAACAACACGATTAACATACCAAAGATGTCTCGCTGATTTAAATGTGTCAGGTATACCATTTGGAAAATCAAAATTATAAATGCTGATGCCAATCCCTGCTTGTTTATCTTTATCGAGTGAAATGCCATAAATCAAACTTTTACATTTTGAACATAATAGTAGTTTTGAATTATTGCGAATAATAGGCTCCAAATTTGATTCGCCGGCTTTGATGTGAAAATTTTGCCGCAAGTAAGCGGCAGTAAAAGCATAGCCAGTTTTATCTGTGGTTCGATTAGATAGCCAGCTATTTCACGGCATTTATTGCAATGACAATACTGAGTAAAAATAGGATCGCCTTCGCATTCGAAAGCTATGGTTCCACAATGGCATTTACCCAAATAATTTGGCATCGATTGTCCTCTTTATTTTTGTTTATGGCAGGGTATTGACTAAGTCTATGTTAAATATTTATAAAAAACATCAGCATATCGATGGCTAAATCACTAAAAATAAAATTTGTTTAATCTAATCTGACGCTTAAAAGTTTTTTAAGGTCACGTGTCTATACTATAGATAAATTAAATTATAGTTAAATAAATATAATCAAATAAAAAACGAGGGTAGGTTATGCCAGGTCTTGAGCAATTAAGTCTTATTGAAGAAAATGATCCTGATAATTCAGTCGAGTTTTATTTTGATTTTGATAATAGCCTTTCACTTTTTCACATTCATAAAGAAATGAGTAGTCTGATCGATAAGCTTGTACCCAGAATTGCATACGATAAATTAGTGATATTGCCAAAAGGCGTAAATTTTATAGAAAAGCCTGAAAGATATTCTATTTATTTATTTCAAGAGAAAGAAGGTGAATATAATGAAATTCTTGCGAAATGGATAGATGTAAACGCTGTTAGGCAAACAAGAGAATTTTATGCAGGTCCATTTGAATATCTTCTTTCAGCCACAGAAGAAAAAGTTTTTTCGCTTGCGGACAAGCCAATGGCTATTCATACGGCAAGAATGTTGTGTGGGTTTCCTCCCAAAGATAAAGAAATTAGTTTGCAAGAAGCAATAGAATTAAAAGAAGCAATTAAAAATAATTTGGATGTAGAAAATTACAAAACGAAAGAGAAAATCAATGCATGGGATTATTTAAATAAAAAAGAAGTAGCAATTGCTGGAAAAAAGTATCCTGTTTTAAAGTTAGCAGAAGAAATAGAGTCACATTGGTATGGGATTTTAACAGTTCTTTTAAGGCAAGGTTTTCCAATCTCTATTGCGACATTCGGTGAGTTTCCTGAAACCATAAAATTAATTCTCAAGGAAGTAATAGGCTTAGAAGATTCTATTCATATCGAGTGGGGCGGTGGAAAAACAAAAGTACAAAAAATACAACATTCCCGTGCGTTAGCAGCGCAAATGATATTAAGTAAAGCATTGCCTGAAGGGCTCGAAAACAAACTTATTTATTTAACTTTAACAAATGGCGAAGTAACTGCTCATTGGCTTGGAAGAGATAAAATTCAACGAAGTCAAATTCTATGTGTTGAAAGTGATGATGTGAAGTTATTACAAACATTGCCTGACAATACCCTTATCAATCAAAAAACGAATCGTGAATTATTACTTAAAATAGCACCATTATGTGATTGCATTAAATCATTAGAAGGTGTTGTGTATGCAGATGATAATGACGAAGAATTTAAATTGATTGAAGAGTTGGGCGGTGTAACGATTCATTTAAACGGTGGTCTTAAGAATGCCCAAATACTCACTGAGGCGTTGCCAGCAAAAATTAAGGAAGCAAGAGAAGGAAAATTGGCAATACAAAAAGTAGAAGAGACGATAGAGGTAACAAAAGATTTTTTTGATTGGCTAGATGGTGAGTTGCTGGCGCTTATAGACTCATTTGGCGAAAATGCTAAATCCTACGGCTTACTCTGAAAAGGGAGCTTAACCAAATTAGCACGCAGCTGGTAAATGCGTCAGACGAAGATGAATGTACTGTTACAGTTGCAAATGAGTTATTGAGATTATTGGCAAGTGGTTATGAAGATTATTTGAAGAACAAAAACATTATAGATCCTGCGATTGAAACAGATATTTCTTTAGCTATTGAAGAATTAATTAGAGGATTAAATGTTAAGTTTCCTAAGTTTTACATTGAGAAATTTCCTGTTTTTGCTGAGCTGTTACAGCCAGAAAATAAATCTGTTAAAAACAATTTAGCGGCACAATCAGAAGAGCGCTCACAAGAACCCATGCCATTGATAGATAAAAAGCCTACACAGCCATCTGTTATCAAATCAATTGTATCTGAGAAGCCTGTTAATAAAATATTGCTTGTATCACCAAAAGAATCAAAACAAGCAGTTACTACCGCAACTCCTCCGCGTAAGCATATGCTATTTGAGCAACGTTTTTATTCTAAACCTAAGCAGCAAATTGCTATAAGTACGTATGTAGAGCAAGCAGGAGAAAGCAAAAAAATTATAGAAGATGTTTGTAATAAAATTACAAAATTGCGTGATAAGTTAGTAATCAAGAAATATAGTAATTCTCTGCTTAAAGAGCTCAACGCTGTTGTGCATGATAAACGTAATTGCGATGAAGATGCGGTGAACAGTATAATACTTGCATATAATAAATTCAAAAATGCATTAACTCATTTTGATCCAAATTTCGCTAAGCATAAAATTTTCGTTGAATGCGATCCATTGATTGGAAATTTAAATCAATTATTACAAGATGCTGCTATTAAAATACATAGGCATAAATAATTTTTACATTTGCTTAACATGCCGGTTTTTTATTTTTGAATGGTAGAATTTTAAAGTTACACTACTTATCGAAATGTATACGTGATTCGTCATGGCTGTATAGGTTGAGTCATTCGTTAATTGAATTACCTGTACAAGTCCCACGCACAACAATGCCATTCACACACCCTCTTCCAACAACAAGCGCAAACTTTGGTAATCAATTTTGCCACTACCTAGCACGGGTAATTCTGAAATAATAATAATCTTACGCGGTAAGCTAATTTCAGCTAGTTTGCGTAATCTGAAATGTTCAATGATGGGATGCTGTTCGGCATCTTTATGATTAGTGGCTAAAACAATTTGCTCACCTTTACGTGGGTCTGACTGACAAATGACAGCATGTTGTGCTTCCGGCCAGAGCGTATAAATTTCTTCTTCTATTGCAGCGAGCGAGACCATTTCTCCCGCAATTTTCGCAAACCGTTTTGCACGGCCTTTGATGTTGATAAAGCCTTCTTCATCAACGGTGACAATATCACCTGTGTCATGCCATCCATCGGCGGGTGTTACAATGTGACACGGTGCATGCGAAAACATATAACCTAGCATAATATTAGACCCTGAAACCATCAGGCTGCCACCCTCATTAATTCCCTCAATGGGTCTTAATTTGTAATTGATACCTGGCAATAATCTTCCAACAGAACCCATTTTGTATTGCATGGCAGTATTCATTGAAAGTACAGGGGATGCTTCGGTTGCACCATAGCCTTCAAATATTCGAATACCAAATTTTTGCGCCCAAATGCGACGTGTTTCTTCACGTAATTTCTCAGCACCTGCAAACACATAACGTATGCTGTAGAAATTATAAGGATGTGCGTGTTTAGCATAACCCGATAAAAATGTATCTGTACCAAATAAAAGCGTTGCACTAGTGTCGTAACATAATTCAGGCACGATACGAAAATGTAGTGGAGAGGGATACATAAATACACGCATACCAGCAATGATAGGCAATAAACTTGCAGTGGCCAATCCAAGCGCATGGAAAACAGGAAGTGCATTAAAGACGATATCTCTTGGGCCAAAATCAACGCGAGCAATTAATTGAAAACGATTTGTTTGCAAATTGATGTGATTTAGCACCACACCTTTTGGCGTGCCTTCCGAGCCAGATGTAAATAATACAACGGCAGGTAGTGCAGGAAAGTCTTTTTTGTTAATTTTATTGATACGATTAACGGCGCGATAATATAAATGCGGAAAGAAAGAAACTAATTTTCCATAAAGTTTATTAACAATATTAATTTTGCTGCGAACATCTTCAAGATAAATTACTTCGAGTCCATGTGCTTTTAGACCGTCAGCTATTTCTTGCAAATTGGCTTTCTCAATAAATTTGTGTGATGTATAGACGCGTTTAATTTGCGCCGTATGACAGGCAGATAAAATATTATTAAGGCCCGCAGTAAAATTCAACATGGCAGGAACGCGATGGAATGCTTGCATGCCAAAAAAAGTTACCATTACGCCAACAGAGTTTGGAAGTAAAATACCTACGTACTCTCCTTGTTGCGTTGATTTAGCGATGTGACGCCCTAAAACAAAACTGCCTAGTATCAAGCGACCGTAATTTATTGGCTTGCGTTCTATATCTTCGAGAACAATGTGTTTCTTGCCATGGATTGCTTTAGCATCAAGCAAGGATTCAAATAGTGTTTCATTAGTATCGCTGCTCATAAAAATAGTGTCGGTCATGATGTCGTACAATTGAGCACTAATTAATTCACGGCGAGCATGACTACTAATTGATTTTGGTAAATCAAATGTGCGCGGTTCTAAAATCGTTAATGTAATTTTTGGGAACCAACGAATTTTTACTTTGCCGCGCAAATAAGAAAATATAGTGTATTGAGCGCCATCAATGCGAATCGGCAGTAATTTTGCGCCTGCTTTATCAGCAATAAGACCTGGGCCTTCGTATATTTTCATGAGTGCGCCAGTGACTGTAATTCTGCCTTCAGGAAAAATGACGACATGCTTATTGTGGCGCAAATAATTAATCAAAGATTTAGTCGCGAGCGGATTGGTAGGATCAAGCGGATAAGTGTTTGCCAGTTTAAATATAAATTTCATCCACCAACGTTGTGCAATTTGCGTATTAATGGCAAAGGTCAATTTATCAGGCAGAAATGCACCGAGTAATCCTGCATCAAGAAAAGAAGTATGATTTGCGACAATTAATACACGTTTGCCGGCTTTTTCATAATTTTCCAGTCCGCGTATTTCAACACGATAAAGTAACTTAAATAGCCAAATTAAAAATGATTTTACTAATTCATCAGGAATTAAATTACAAATGTAAACGGCAACAATTAAATTAATCACGGCAACTAAAAGGAAAATGTGTGGAATGGTTAGGTGCAGCATTAACATAAAGTAAGCAATAGTAACGCCTGCCGCCATGAACGCGGCGTTGATGATATTATTACATGCAATAGTGCGAGAACGATAAGCGGGATCGCTTTCATGCTGCAAGAGCGCATTAAGTGGCACAATGTAAAGACCACCTGCGATAGAAAGAAAGAAAATGTCGAATAAAATACGCCAATGTGAACTAAAAGATAAAAACTGTATTAACGATAAAAGTTCACCTGAACTGCTAACAGTGCGTTGACTTGAGATGACAAGATCAATAGCAAAGATAGTCATGCCTATCGCAGCAATAGGCACATAAGTTGCATGAATTTTCCCTTTTAGTAAGCGGTTGCAAACCAAAGAGCCAGCTGCAATGCCTATACTAAATACGATGAGAAACAGTGTGACTACAGCAGGTTGTGCACCTAATACATTTTTCGCGTAAGTGGGAAATTGTGAAAGATAAATTGCGACAATTAACCAAAACCAGGAAATACCCAGAATTGAAAAATACAGATCACGTTTGCGAAAAGTTTGATGAATAATGTTCCAAGTTTCTTGGATAAAATTAAAACGAATCTCGACATTACGGGAGACAACGGGCGCTTCTGGTATCCATAAACTGGCAATGTATCCGGCAATGGCAACGAGCACAACGAATCCGGCCACCAATGGTAATCCTACATGCCACATTGCTAACATGCCGCCAATTAATGTGCCTGCTAAGATAGCAAAGAAGGTGCCCGCTTCAAGTAAGGCATTCCCTGCAATCAACTCATTCGTTTTTATTTGATTGGGCAGAATAGAGTATTTGATAGGCCAAAAAAACGTTGCCTGTACGCCTATTAAAAAGAGGGTAATGATGAGTAATGTTAAGCTGTGTACATATAAGTCCCAGGTAACTAATACCATCAATACAATTTCAGCCATTTTTATATAGCGAATGAGTCTTGATTTCTCAAACTTGTCTCCCAGTTGCCCAGCGAGGGTAGAAAAAAGAAAAAATGGCAGGATAAAAATGCCTGCTGCTATGGTAATGAGTGCTTCAACACTTAGATGAGAGTGGTTGGAGAGATTATAGGTAATTAATATAACGATAGCTGCTTTATATAGGTTATCGTTAAAAGCACCCAGAAATTGGGTGAGAAACAATGGTAGGAAACGTTTGGTTTTAAGTAAGCTTAATTGATTATTTGTCATAGTTTTTTACTGTTGTTAATGTTGAAGGGAATGGCTACATAATCATTAACATAGGATACACTTTGTCATATAAATACACGTTTCCGTACCCCAGAGTAGCGTTATTTTGGATATGTTTTTACCCTTACCTATGCTTTTCTGTCAATCAGAAAATTTAGGGATAAAAGAATGGACATGGTAAAACATTTGCTTAGCCAATAAAATTGCATGGAAAATTTGAAATAAGGGAACCTATGTTAGAAAAAAAACATGAGCCACTTTTATCTACTCGTCAATTTGTATTGAGATTTCTGCGTAGTATTTTATTGGGTTTGCTTATGATTGCTGCTGCGCAATTATTTGGTATGTGGGGTTATCATTATTTTGAAGGTTTTTCCTGGGTAGATTCATTTGTAAATGCCGCAATGATATTGTCAGGTATGGGGCCGCTTAATCCGCTTCAGACTGAGGGCGGGAAAATCTTTGCAGGGTTTTATGCTTTATTCAGTGGGCTGGCGTTTATTGTTGTCTTGGGCGTGATCTTTGCGCCATTAGTACATAGGTTCATGCATAAGTTCCATATATATGAGGATTCAAGGTCGAATTGAGTAAATAGGGAAGGAGTAGCAATCGATGAGTTGGGACTTGATACACCATGGATTGGTTTTCATACAGCGTTGTGTTTCGACAATAGGCATTTTAATTATCGTGACAGGTGTCTTGCTCGCTCTTTACCAATATCTCTATTTTATGGTGGAAGGTGAGTTAGTTAAAGAAGGTAAACGACTTAATGGCGTTCGCCTCAATCTCGGCAGAATTTTGATTTTGGGATTGGAGTTTATTGTTGCTGCCGATTTAATCGGTACGACCACAACGCCTGATTATTATAGTGTAGGTTTGCTTGCCATTATTGTCTGTGTCCGGACTTTGCTTAGCTACTCGATTAGTAGAGAAATGATGTCGTTGAGTAAAGAGAAGTAATGCTTTCCTCGATGCGGAGGGGGAGGGCTGCAAGACTACTTCATTTTGTTGCATGATGTCATTGCTAAATAGTGTATGTCATCCTGAACAGGCGTTTTTTGGCTGTGAAAGATTTGATGTTAATGAAAAAGGATCCTTCACAGGCAAAAAACGCCTGTTCAGGATGACATATGAATAACATCTGTTACCCACAAAATACTCATGTAACAAAGACGTCTGGGATGACAGATGGTTGTATCATCATCGCCTATCAACCAGTATGGCGCTTTTGACTGCTTGCTTCATCTTTTCTATTTCACTACTGCTGACTTTATCAATCACAGCAGAATAATAAATCATATAAACAGCATCATTACCTCTTAACGCTTTGCCGAATTGAATTTGATCTTGCTCATCTACGCAATTACATAATTGCATTTGATAAAACGCATGTTGAGCATTTTGTGTGTCAATGATGACGTTTTTCACTGTGCAATCTGATTTAACGTTTTCTATTTGTTTTTGTATCAGTGAAAGTGGTGTTGCATAAGGGACGTTGTGATAACCAATAATGTAGGTGCGAATGCTTTCAGTCCAATTAGTTTCGTTTTCGTTAATGGGCGTTAACATGATTGGTGCGTCGCTGCCGTTAATGGATAAATCAATTTTTTTCCAGCGGTCCTTTTGCGGTAATGTGAATATAATTGCTTGCTGAGTGGGTATTGGGGTGTAATGTTGTTGTAGCACGCGAGCAGCTTGTGTCTGATCAAAGGGTTTTAAGCTATCAACCGGCGAGCAGCCTAGTAAAAAAAATGTAAACAACGAGCTGGTCGCATAAAAAAATTTCTTCATCATCCTTTTCATAATTATTCCATTTTTGTTTTTACTCAGTGTTCATCGTTCCCCAGGTAGCGCCGCCAGATTGTCCAGGGCCATTGTAAACTTTTACCGTAATACCTTGAATAGCGTGATGAGCAAGCTCAGTTGCGTCAGTTAATAGCTGTTGTAAAAACCAGTATGATAATTCTTCAATCGTAATGTTTGTTAATGGCAAAATCACGACGTCTTCTTTTAAGAATGGAATTTTTTTCTGATTATAGTGTGCAATCCAATAATCATCATTTTCTTCCAATTCAAGATAAGGAGACTGACTGGGTAATAGAAAGTGCCTATCTAGTTGATCGCAAAGTTTTGCCATTTTTTTCTTGTAGTCACGGTAATCGAAAGCCAAACCATTTTGTTCGATTTTAATATTGAATGCGATGCTCACATAATAATTATGGCCATGTAATTGTTCACGCTCAGTAGCTGAAAAAATAGTGAAATGCCCAGCTGAAAATGCGAATTCTTCTTTATGTATTTCTAAACTTGCAAAACGCGCCACGTGTCACCTCAACTCAGTTTTTTGTGTGTTATGTAGACCCTAAAAAGGGGCATCATTATACATAAACTTATAAATCTCGTCTTCTATCCTGCAAACTAAATGCTGGCAAATCGAGATCAAGTCCTTTACTAAGTGCCATGACTTTAATGCGCTCGCCCATTTCAGTGGGCATCGTTAATTGTTTAACTGCTTGATGCAGTGCAAATTTATCTGTTTCGGAGAGCTGTTGTTCGGCTGCATAAACAAAATCCATTAATCCCAGTGAGAATAGAAAGCCCGCTTGTGTCGTAAAACCTGCTAATTCAAAATTGTTTGCAGCTGCATTTTCAATGAGAGCGGTAAAATTAACATGTGCGGTGATATCTTGTAATCCAGGACAAATTAACGGATTAGCATGGTGTTTATGTTGATAAAAGCAGGTTAGGCTTCCATGCGAACGTTCGGGGTGGTAATACTCTTCTTCGCCATAACCATAATCTATAAATAAGATAAGTCCTTGCGTAAATCCTCTACCAAGCTCTTCCATGAAAGTCGGCAAGCGCAAATTTATTTCTGATTCATACCCATTTTCAAGATGATATTGTTTACGAATTGCTTCTGCTTTTTCAGCTAGTAAAGAAGTGGGTTCTCTCAATTTCCAAACAAATTCATCTTTTTCATAAGCAACACAACGTTCTTTTATTGAATTATTCTCGACGCGAAACGTGTGTACTGGAAATGCATCCAATACTTCGTTTGCAATGACTAATCCAGAGAAATTTTCTGGCAATTTTTCTAGCCAGATACAGCGTGAATATAATGCCGGGCATTTTGTTTGCAGCAAGTTTTGTTGTTTCTTGCGTAAACGATGACTAATTTCATAGATATAATAATGGCTTGGTAATGATTGTTGTTGATTCAGCTCATTTAAAAAATCACAAGCAAATTGTCCGAGCCCAGCGCCCAGCTCTAAAATATTTTTCTGCTGCAAATGTGGGAAAACTTGAATTGCCTGATGAGCAACGCATTGGGCAAATAAAGGTGAAATATGTGGGGCAGTTATAAAGTCTCCTTCTTTACCAAGCATAAAATTTTCTGAACAGTAATATCCTTGCTCGGAATGATAGAGTGCGAGTTCCATAAATCGATCAAATGAAATGCTGCCATTATTGGCTTCAATTTCCTTACGAATATGGATGATTAAGTCATTAGTAGATGTTTGCATAAATGTCTATAATATTAAGAATCTTTTTTATGAGCCAGATTATAAAGGAAAACCTACGATGCAAAAAAATCCATTAAACGGGAAAGTGGCGCTTGTCACTGGTGCTGCGAGACGTGTAGGCGCTGAAATTTCGCGATTATTGCATGATGCAGGAATGAATATAGTTCTGCATTATAATGCATCTGAAGAAGAAGCAGTTAGTCTTTGTGAGGAATTAAATAAAAAACGTCATCATTCTGCAATGATTGTTCAAGCCGAATTGCAAGGCCTCGAGTCGCAAAAAGCATTAGTGCAGCAAGCTCATAAAGCTTGGAACAGGTTAGATGCATTAGTAAATAATGCGTCGCGTTTTTATCGTACCAGTTATGACGAAGTGACTGACTATGCATGGGACGATTTAATGAATAGCAATCTGAAAGCGCCATTCTTTATTTCACTTGCTGCTGCACCTTTGCTCGCTGAGCATCACGGATGCATTGTTAATATCACCGATATTAATGCTGAAAGGCCTTTGAAAGAATATTCAATTTACTGTGTTTCCAAAGGCGGATTAATAGTGATGACTAAAGTATTAGCAAAAGAATTAGGGCCAAAAATTCGTGTTAATGCAGTATCACCTGGCTCTGTGATGTGGCCAGAAGGCGAAAATAAATTATCAGATGAAGAAAAGCAGTCTATTATTGAGCACACTTCTTTGCGAAAATCCGGCGATCCAAAAGACATTGCAAATGCCGTTTTGTTTCTGGTTCGCGACGCGGAATATATGACCGGACAAATTTTAAATGTCGATGGCGGAAGTTTATTGTTTTAATCCTGTTGTAAGGAAGTATCATGAGTTTTCTGCGTACAACAATGACAGCGTACCGTTCGCGACTTTATCTCAATTATTGGGATATTCTCGCGTTATTATTGGTGCTTGCTGTGATTTTTTTGTTTGCGTGGAATGCAAGGCAAATGGCAACGCCTTATCAATTAGGTGAAGCTATTCCTATTTCATTATCACCCAAAGTATTGCCTTTTTATGCGGCAAGAACCGTGGTACGCATGCTGTTTGCGTTGTGTATTTCCCTGTTATTTACTTTTATTTTTGGCACATGGGCAGCAAAAAGCCGTCGCGCCGAAAAAATCATTATTCCCATGATAGATGTATTGCAGTCTGTGCCTATACTTGGTTTTTTATCGGTTGCGATTACTGCATTTATTGGGTTGTTTCGGGGCAGCATGTTAGGCCCTGAATGCGCCGCTATTTTTGCTATTTTTACTTCACAAGCTTGGAACATGGCGCTGGGTTTTTACCAAACAGTGCGCTCTGTTCCTTCTGAAGTACAAGAAGCAGGGCGCATGTTTCATCTTTCTAGCTGGCAGCGTTTCTGGCGAATAGATGTTCCTTTTTCTATGCCGAGTTTATTGTGGAATACCATGGCGTCGATGTCAGCGGGTTGGTTTTTTGTCGTGGTATCTGAAGCGATTACTGTTTCTGATCAAGAAATTTTGCTGCCGGGAATTGGGTCTTATGTGGCCGTTGCGATTAGAGCCGCAGATATGCGTGCAATTATTTACGCAATTTTAACTATGTTTATAGTCATTCTTGCTTATGATCAATTGTTATTCCGGCCGTTGGTTGCCTGGGCAGAAAAATTTAAAGCCGAACAGCAAGGTGTAGATAAACCATTGGAATCTTGGGTCATCAATCTTTTTCGTCGCACGCGTTTAGTGCGTCGTTTTGGTAACGGCATTACACAATTATTTAATGCTTTTGTTAACATTAAATTATTTCGACAATCACCTGAGCGTATTGAAAAAATAAAAGCTGTTCGAGATGAGCGTGCCATTAATTTATTATGGACTGTTTTTATTATCGTGCTCGCCGTAGCTGCCATTGTTTTTTTGGCGGATTTTATTATTCGCAATTTAACAGTGAGTGAAGTTATTCATGTGTTTTTGTTGGGGATTGTCACTGCTTGTCGTGTATTTGTGCTTCTTGCTATTTGTTCGTTGATCTGGGTGCCTATCGGTATTTGGATAGGCTTGCGTCCGCAAGTTGCGAATATTGCACAACCTGTTGCACAAATTCTCGCTGCTTTTCCTGCAAACTTTTTTTATCCGTTCATTGTTATGTTTATTGTTTATCATCATTTAAGTCCGAATATTTGGCTGACACCGCTCATGATATTGGGTGCGCAATGGTATATTGTATTTAATGTCATTGCTGGCGCATCGACGATTCCTAAAGATTTGTTGCAGGTTGCTGATAATTTAAATGTCGTTGGTTGGCTGCGCTGGGCGCGATTTTTGCTTCCTTATGTTTTTCCTTACTATATTACAGGTGCAATTACGGCAGCAGGTGGTGCATGGAATGCAAGCATTGTGGCAGAGGTTGCAAGTTGGGGCGATCAAACATTGGTAGCAACGGGCCTTGGTGCTTACATTACCCAATATACAGCTGCAGGAAATTTTGCGCATATTGCATTAGGCATAGGTATGATGTGCGTGTTTGTGCTCTTGATTAATCGCTTGATTTGGCGGCCGCTTTACGCATATGCGGTCAATCGTTTTATGGAGTAATGCTATGTCACAGCCAATTATTGAAATTGTTAATGTAGAAAAATCTTTCAAGAAAGGTGATCGCCAAGAATTATTGGTGCTCGATAACATTAACTTGAAAATGTATGAAGGTGAAATTGTAGCTATTCTCGGCAAATCCGGTTCTGGTAAATCAACATTGTTGCGCATTATTTCTGGGTTGATTCAACCAAGCAGTGGAAGTGTTATTTATCGCGGTAATCCTGTTAGAAATCCGGTACGCGGCATCTCTATGGTTTTTCAAACGTTTGCTCTCTTGCCATGGTTAACTGTGTTGCAAAATGTAGAGTTAGGATTGGAAGCATTAGGTGTACAGCGCGATGAGCGTCGTGAACGCTCTTTGAAAGCGATTGATATGATAGGGCTTGATGGTTTTGAATCTGCATTACCAAAAGAATTGTCTGGCGGAATGCGTCAACGTGTTGGTTTTGCGCGTGCGCTCGTCGTTAATCCAGATATTTTATTAATGGATGAGCCATTTTCTGCGCTGGATGTATTGACTGCTGATAATTTAAAAACCGACTTGATTGATTTGTGGGAAAGTAAAAAAACGGGGTTGAATGCTATTTTATTTGTAACGCACAGTATTGAAGAAGCAATCACTATTGCCGATAGAATTATTATTTTTAATAGCAATCCTGGTTCTATTCGTTCTGATTTAAAAGTGACGTTGCCATTTCCGCGTAGTGATCTTGATCCGCGTTTTAAAAATCAAGTTGATCGTGTTTATACTTTGATGACTACGCAGCCGCAAGAAGATCGAATGAAAGAAGGTTTTTCCAAGTATGATGCGATTGATCTTGGCTATCGTTTGCCGGAAGCAAGTATTGCAGAAGTTACCGGTCTTTTGGAAACATTAATCGAGCATCAAGGAAAAATGGATTTGCCAGATGTTGCAGACACATTGATGTTGGATATTGATGATTTGTTTCCGCTTACTGAGTTGTTGGAAATTTTACGTTTTGCGAAAGTATCTAAAGGTGATATCACGATTACAGATGAAGGAAAATTATTTGTTGAGTCAGATATTTTGGAAAGGAAAAAAATATTCTCCATTCATTTGAAAAAATATGTTCCGCTCGCGCGTTACATTTACGATCAATTGATTCGCCATCCAAGACATCGTGCGCTCGAAGAAAATTATTTGTCATTGCTTGAAGATTATTTATCGGAAGCAGAAGCTGAGCGAGTATTGCGTACGGTTATCGAATGGGGACGTTACGCAGAATTATTTGCCTATGATTATAATTCTGGTGTGTTGAGTTTAGAGAACCCGCATTAGTCGTTACAGTGCCTATATCCTTCTTCCGCGAGGCATTGTTGCATAATTCAAATGTGTCATCCTGAACAGGCGTTTTTTGCCTGTGAAGGATCTTTTTCATTAATACTTAGATCCTTCACAGG